>DAPV01000035.1:424-73291 GCA_002502625.1 Euryarchaeota archaeon UBA125 | reverse complement strand
CAAGAAGACTGTGAACGTAGAAACGGGACTTGGACAGAAGCATCAGACCGTGAAGGTGAATTTTACTGTGATTTTGGAGATAATGACACTCCATGTGATGAAAATATGATTTGTGGTGATGCTCTTACTTGTGTAGATGGTTTTCTCTACCCCAGCACATGTGGGGACAGAAATTGCGATGAACCAATCGGCAGATGTGGGGCGTATGCCTCAATCATAATAGTACTATCTTCATGGAATTCACAGCATCCTAATTATTCTGGCTTAAATGATATATTCAATTCAACACAGCCAATTGAAATCTTTGGTTACTTAGATGAGAATAGAAATATGGAAGAGGCGACTAATGAAGAAGCAAGAAACTATGCAGAACAGTATGGAATAAATTTCTCATTTACACCATTAGTTGGAAATGAACACGGAATAAATTCTTCAGATATCGAAGAATTGCCTTATTATGCAGCATCTTTCTCCATGAGTTGTGATAATATCATTGAGAACCAAATATATGATGATTTTAACGGCTCATACAATGCTGTGATCGACTTTATTGATACATGGATTGATTGTACCCGCAGTAATGGTAGCGAGGATAATCAAGAAACCGAATCTCAGTCACAAAGAGAATGCGAGGAACGTGGCGGTACTTGGGTTGAAGAAAGACGTGAATGTAACGATGAAGAAAACCAGTAACAATTCTAACTTTTTTTCCATGCAGCAATAAATCTTGGAAGTGGAGGAAAGTCTCCAACGTTGTTGTTTTCAGAAATGAATCGTGTAAAATTTACTAATTGCAGGTGCTGAAATCTACTTTCTAACCACACCTGTCCTAAGGGCCAAGGTGGAGTTGGTTGTTCTTCAACATCCATCTCAAGTAATCGACCAATGCAAAGAAGATGTCCATTGTCATTCAAAAATAAAGACATTTTTTCTGCAGCTTGATCTCGTATATTTTCTGGGATTACTTGTAAAATATGTATCTCAACAATTAGATCAAATTCGTTCATCCAATTTTTTGGTGGAGCGAATAAATCAGACACACAGTAATTCACTGATGAATGGGGAAATCGTTCACGACACCAGTCGATAGAGGATTTTGAAATATCAAAAGCAGTAACCTCAAATCCAATTTCTTCAAGCCATTCTGCATCATCTCCTAACCCACATCCTACAACCAATGCCTTCCCGTTAACACCTGGACGATTAGCAACCCATTCTACCAATTTTGGATGTGGTTCCATCCGTGCCCACGGGACATCTTCTGACTGACGATTTGCATTTTCATAAAGTTCTTCAAACCAACCAAAAGGTTCTCCTTTCGACTCAGCCACTTCAGCCATTTTTTGTATTTTTAATCGAATATCTTCTAGATTTTCATCCATATATTCAACTCACATATGGTTGATTATTGCATTACCAAATTCAGAACATTTCAGCAATGTAGCATCATCCATTAATCGTTCAAAATCATATGTAACTGTCTTCGCAGAGATTGCACCTTCCATTCCTTTGACAATTAAGTCAGCAGCTTCTGTCCAACCCATATGCCGTAACATCATTTCTGCAGAAAGAATCAACGATCCAGGGTTGACTTTGTCTTGTCCAGTATATTTTGGAGCGGTTCCATGTGTTGCTTCAAAGATTGAGATTCCAGTATCATAATTGATATTTGCACCCGGGGCAATTCCAATT
Source organism: Euryarchaeota archaeon UBA125 (assembly GCA_002502625.1). Taxonomy (GTDB): domain Archaea; phylum Thermoplasmatota; class Poseidoniia; order Poseidoniales; family Thalassarchaeaceae; genus MGIIb-N2. The sequence goes on along the minus strand of DAPV01000035.1, from coordinate 71,599 downwards.
CCACCCACTTGAGCAGCCAGAGCATCTGAAATATAGTCGCCATTCAGATTCATTGTTGCTAGAACACCATACTCCCTAGGGCGAGTCAAAACTTGTTGGAGCATAGCATCAGCAATAACATCCTTAATTGTAATTTTAGTACCAGTATTTGGATTTGTCATGGTGCACCAAGGACCCCCATCTAGTAATTCAGCCCCGAATTCATCTTGTGCAAGTTGATACCCCCAATCCCTGAATCCTCCTTCCGTAAATTTCATGATATTTCCTTTATGCACTAATGTTAGGCTATCCTTATCATTATCAATTACATATTTTATTGCGGCTCTAACAATCCTTCCAGTCCCTTCACTAGATATTGGCTTGATTCCTATTCCACTTGTATTTGGGAATCTTATTTTATCCACTCCCATTTCATTTCGTAAAAAATCGATGACCTTTGCAACATCATCTGATCCAGCTTCCCATTCAATTCCAGCATATACATCTTCACTATTCTCTCTGAAAATTATCATATCAACTGCACCCGGATCTCTAACAGGACTAGGAGTTCCAGCATACCACCTCACAGGCCGAACACAAGCAAACAGATCGAGCTTTTGACGAAGAGCGACATTCAGACTTCTTATTCCTCCACCAACAGGGGTCGTCAAGGGTCCTTTAATCGACACAAGTCCATTTTTCATTGCATCCAATGTCTCTTCTGGTAACCATTCACCAGTTGCATTGAACGCTTTTTCTCCAGCCAAAACTTCATTCCAATGAATCTTTTGTTCTCCATTGTAGGCCTTTTCGACACTTGCATCTACCACATTAATCATTACTGGAGTAATATCAATTCCAATTCCATCTCCTTCAATGAAATGGACAACTGGGTCATTTGGCACATTCAAGATTCCATTTTCCATTGTAATACTCGTACCTGACATCGTAATCATTCTTCGGGACTAATACAACGTTCATCAATCAACCGCCCAATTCTCTAAACGTAATTACCGGGTGAGTGGGCCATGGATGGCGAAGTATGTTGGACTGCTGATACTGGCTATATTGGTGAAACATCTGGTGGAAAAAAATTCGAAATATATAGTGCAACATCCCCTAGCCCCATGGAAATGGTACTCCACGCTCATGCTGCATGCTCTTTGATTGATGTGAAAGATGGGCTTAAACACCGAATTGATAATGTTGATCATATTACTATCAAAATTGAATCCGAGAGAGCTACAGAGTCTCCTAAAGTGTTCACATCGATAACGATGAAATATATTGTTAAAGGAACAGTTCCAGAGAAATTGGTTGAAAGATTAATTGAATCAAGTCATAAAAAATATTGCAGTGTTGGTAATATGATTACCAGATCAGGCACCTCACTCAAATGGTCATTGGAAATGCAGACGGATTAAACACCCAATACTGCAACAACATCATCAAAAAAAGCAGGAATTTCAACTTCTTTAGATTCATCACCTTCCATCCACGCACCCATAGCAAAACTGGTACCAAGGCCAATCGAATTCATCCAAGAATATACACTCTTCCACCCATTTTTCGTCATTCCAACATCTAAAGCCATTCTTCCCAAGTATTGAGCACATCTATTTCCTTGACTTGGAAACCAATTTTCTAAATCAGATACATATGCTTTCAATGCTGTTTTTCCAGCCCCAACACCTTGAGAAATAGATGGTAAAGTTTCATTAAATTCCACTTCGATTTCTTCTCTTTCTTTTGATGATAAATGAAACATTTCTGAGAGTTTAGAAAGTAAATTGTGTCCCTGTACATTCAATGCATCATCTCCCCATCCATACTCTAGGCCAATTGTATACGGATGCTTCATAATATCACCCAATTACTTCTTCAACCAATTCAAGATGACGTTCAAATGTAATATTCAATTCCACTCTTTTTTTAGATAATAATCGAACTTCTGCAGGATCCAATATCCCATCGACCCATACAGTTTGAAGTAACATAACATAGATACTTTCTGACTTTGAATGTCCATTTTCTGTAACATTACCTCCAATATCTTCAATCTCAGTATCATCATCTTCTAATTCATCATTCATTAGATCAGAAAAAGCATCATATTCGTTGCTTACCTGCTTTTTATTTGTAGATGTACTTGAACGAGAACCAAGACCAAGCTCTTCAAATGGATCTACATCATCATGCGTCTCTGATTCAATCGAATCGCCCATCTCTAATCCACTGTCAGGTACTCTATATTCATCTTCATCATCGTTGCTCATAATTTGTGGATGGGGTAGGGGTTGTTCAAACCATCCCGCAGAAGTTTTAGAAAAATGTATAATTATTTTATCAATAATTATCAAAATATAGAAAATCAATATACAGATATAGTTTTAGCAGATTTTGATAAACCCCAAAAACCCCAATGTTCCGTGTTTTCATCCAGTCTCTGCCATGAACATTCAATAACCCTCGATTGAGCCAACAAATTCCAACGCGAATATGAAGTGCGTACAATGTCAATTAGGTGAAAGGAGGGTTAAGAATGCAGACTACTATGAACAATAGCAACGAAGGAACTAGTGGTATGACGATTAAACGTAGATTTACTACTATTGGCGAAGATCCATTTGAAACCTTTGAATGGGTAACCACTGATTTAGAAATTCGGAACATGGATGGAACTGTGGCAGATAATATGTTGGGCGTATGTTTCCCAAGTGGATTTGAAGGAGTCCCAGGTACTGTTGCAGCACAAAAATATCTTCGAAAAGCAGGGGTGCCTGCAGTACTTAGACCAGTCCCTGAAGAAGGAATTCCAACTTGGCTTCAACGCTCTGCACCAGATGAAGAGAAATTACAGAATTTGGAAGCATCCGAGCGATTTATCGCCGAAACCGATTTTCGTCAAATGTTCCGTAGATTAGCAGGAACATGGACATACTGGGGTTGGAAGTACGGATATTTTGCATCAGAAGAAGATGCAAGATCATATTATGATGAAATGTGCTTTTTGATAGCTAGTCAACGTTCTGCTCCGAACAGTCCACAATGGTTCAACACCGGCCTTCATTGGGCCTATGGAATAGAAGGCAATCCACAAGGACACATGTATGTAGATCCTGATACTGGAACAATGAGACAGTCTTCAAATTCTTATGAGCACCCTCAGCCACATGCATGTTTCATTCAGTCGGTTAGCGATTCACTAGTAGGGGGAAGCGAATCAATTATGGGACTTTGGGAGAGAGAAGCTCTATTGTTTAAATTCGGTTCAGGAACAGGTTCCAATTTCAGTAATATTCGAGGTAAAGACGAACCTCTTTCAGGCGGGGGCCGATCAAGTGGCCTTCTTTCATTTTTGAAAATTGGTGACCGTGCCGCAGGCGCAATCAAGTCTGGTGGTACGACTAGGCGTGCAGCCAAAATGGTAACATTAGATCTAGATCACCCCGATATCGAGGAATACATAAATTGGAAAGCATCAGAAGAAGAGAAAGTATCATCTCTAATTATCGGAAGTCAACTTTTGCAAAAACACGCAACTGAAATCATGTCCTCTATGTGGTCAGACGAAGCAGAGATAGCAGCTTCAGATATGAGTACTAATCCAAAATTAAAGTCGGCTATTGTAGCCGCAGTAAAGAACGGAGTCCCCGAACCTCATATCAAGAGAATTATTGATCTTGGGAATCAAGGATGGCGCTCTGTAAACTTTGAAGTGTTCGATTCAGATTGGCAAGGAGAAGGCTACATTACCGTGTCTGGTCAGAATAGTAACAATTCTGTAAGAGTACCAAATCATTTCATGGATGCAGTTGAATCTGGCGATGATTGGAACCTTTTCTGGCGTACTGAATTATCAGCAGCTGAAAAAGAAAACCGTGACCCTGAGCCTTGTAAAACACTTCCCGCTAGAAACCTTTGGGATCAAATTGCTTACACTGCTTGGGCATGTGCAGATCCAGGAGTTCAATATGATTCCACAATTAATGAGTGGCACACCTGTCCTGAAGGTGGAAGGATCAATGGGTCTAATCCATGTTCAGAATATATGTTCCTTGACGATACAGCATGTAATCTAGCAAGCATCAATCTTCTCGAATATTATGATGCTGATACAAGAACATTCCAAACTGAAGATTTCCAACATAGTGTACGTCTTTGGACAGCAACATTAGAAATTTCAGTATTAATGGCTCAATTCCCTAGTGAAGAAATAGCTCAAAAGTCTTACGAATACAGAACATTAGGATTGGGCTATTGTAATCTAGGCTCTTTATTGATGCATATGGGCATCCCATATGATGATGATAGGGCAAGAGCTATTTGCGGCTCATTAAGTGCGATAATGTGCGGTGAATCATATGCAACAAGTGCTGAGATGGCCAGTTTCCTTGGACCCTTTGAAAGATATGAAGAAAATAAGGAACACATGCTTCGAGTAATTCAAAACCATCGTCGTGCAGCATATGATGTTGAATCAAAAGAATATGTTGGACTTTCAGTAAAACCATTAGGTATTGATGCAGAATTATGCCCAGATGATTTATTGGATGCTGCGAGAGATACGTGGGACCGAGCTCTTAACCTAGGAACTGAATTTGGTTTTAGAAATGCACAAACAACAGTAATCGCTCCAACAGGAACCATTGGTCTTGTAATGAATTGTGATACTACTGGTGTCGAACCATCATTTTCCTTAGTTCAATTCAAATCTCTTGCTGGTGGAGGTATGTTGAAAATAATCAACAATGGAGTCAAGTTAGCTCTCACTGAATTAGGATATGACGATAATCAAATCGATGAAATTGAATCATATGTGATGGGGAGTAAAAGCATCGAAGGATGCTCAAGTATTTCTCGTGAACGTTTGACAAAGGCAGGATTTGGAGAAGCAGAATTTGCAATGATAGAGGATTCAATCGGTGCTGCTTATGATATCCGAGGCGCTTTCAATGCCAATACATTGGGCACTGATTTCTGTACTAACGTACTTGGTTTGAATCAAGATCAACTCGACAACCCATTCTTCGATGTATTGAAACACATTGGATTTTCACCCTCAGAAATCGATGCAGCAAACGACTATGTCTTTGGACGAATGACAATCGAAGGCGCACCGAATTTGAAAGAAGAACACCTAGCAGTCTTTGATTGCGCAACTCCTTGTGGAAAATATGGCGAACGCTCTATTGCATGGCCGGCTCATGTTAGAATGATGGCTGCTGCACAACCATTCATCTCAGGCGCAATATCGAAGACTGTTAATCTTCCATCTTCTGCAACCATTGACGATATACGTGAAGTGTACAATTTATCACACTCAACTATGAATAAGGCAACAGCAGTTTACAGAGATCAAAGCAAATTATCTCAACCATTGATGAATAAATTAGTCGATACATCATCCATGGACCAAGAAGATGTAAATGAATCATCTACCATAACAACAGAGAATGCTGTACAACAAGTGATTGAAGCACTCCCATTGCCTGCTGAACAAGCTAAGCCCTTAGCAGATGCATATGTTCACAATTATATCGCAACCCGTCGCCCACTTCCAGACGTTAGAGAATCTAAGACCATGAAGGCGCGTGTTGGTGGACATACCGTTTATCTTTCTTCAAGTATGTATGAAGACGGCCGACTCGGGGAGATTATGCTAACAACTTCGAAGGAAGGAATGGCCTGGCGTTCATTGTTGAATCAGTTTGCAATCGCAGTTTCAATAGGGCTACAATATGGTGTTCCATTGGATGCATTTGTGAAATCATTCACTTTCCAAAAGTTTGAACCAAGTGGAATGGTTTCTGGCGGTTCAGGTCGTGTAAAAATGGCCACCTCTATTGTTGATTATATATTCAGAGAGTTAGCAATTAATCATTTGAATCGTGACGATTTATCCCACGTTTTGGCTGAAGATCTTGACTCAACTTCCATTAGTCGACCAGAACATACTCCTGACGGAATTGCTAGAAATGTAGGACATCAACGCAATATTCAGACAACTCTTGATGTTGATATGATGGTATCGCCAACAATCGATACAATAGATGAATATGAAGAAGTCCCACTGAAGGTTGAAGTCGAAAGCGACACTACATATTCAGTGGCTGAATCGGCTCGTGCCATGGGATTCACCGGAGATATTTGTACAACTTGTGGAAGTAGTCAGATGGTTCGTAATGGAACCTGTTTGAAATGTAATGAATGTGGCGAAACCACAGGTTGTTCATGATTAGTGTAACCAATCAACATCCATTACATGCTCTTCTAATGCCTTGACAACTTTTTCCTTGGAACTAGGATTTATTTCACACATTTCAATTGCAAAACGACGTAATCTTACTCTTGAAACCTCATCATTTTCTATTAATGAATTTATTAAAATGGATCGAGAATCATTTGGATCAATTTGCATTAGGATTCTCAAACCACTTTGAACAAATTTCCTTTTTGAGCGTATATCAGTATGATAAGCAGCAACTTCAACACGACTCAAAAATGCCTGTTCGTCGTGTGCTGCTAAGGCACTCAACGCACTCTGAGCAATCACAGCCGCGTCCCCTCCTCGTTCAAACCCGGCATCAATTAATTGCAAAGAAATATCAATGGAATGAAACGAAATCCTTTCTGAAATAGAAACCATTTTTGCTAGATTTTTTAAATCAATTTCCTCTAATAATTTTCCAATTAATGTATATGTTAAGTCTAAATCCTGAATTACAAGGTGAGAAATACAATTTAGATGCACATCCAAGTATTCTTTCTTTCCGATAGAAAGATTCAACCTTTCATTCATTCTTAGTGGGACGTACAAGTGTGTTCGATTGATTATTTCTGGCCACCATCTTTCAATCAACATTTTCTCAGCATTTAGAGTATCAAGTATCCACGCTGCAGCTATCGCACCATCAACATGTATCTCAACATTATTTTCCGAATCATCTATTCCATTCCAATCAACCAGATGAGGGCCCTTCTGCGCTTTAGTTTGCCATTGACCTGGTGGAGACCCTAATGTGATAGACTCTAAGAGGTGAAATCCATCATCTAGGATTGCTTTTGGTCGCCGAATACTTACTCCAACAAATAGAGCAACTGCCCACCACCATCGATCTGTATCTGGAACCTCGCAATCTAGCCCCGATCTAAACCACTCAGATATTCGTGCGATTAGAAATTTATCAATTAACATATCAATTGAATCGTAAATATACTGGTCCAATGCTCGCTCTTCATCAATTGAACGTTTAACATAATCAGGTAGATTTGAATTTAGATAATTTTCGATAATTCGTCTGAATCCAGCCTTATCTACTGAACTCAAACCGATTACTTGTTGACAAATAATATCCGGTTTCGGTTGAACAACAGGCATCTCTTCGAATAGGTATGGCGGTGAAGGAAGCGGAGCAAATTTCACTCCCTCTTCTATACATGAAGATAACACACTATGTGTTCTTTCCCACAATAATGCCATGGGCTCCCTTCGAGCCAAATTTTCACCTCATGCTCCCCTAAACAGATTAGGATGCCAAGCAGTAATTTTTCCGGTAAAAGCACTAGCCATCACAGTTAATGGACTTGCTAGGTACAATTTTCCAGGACCTGAACGACCCTGAAAGTTTCTATTAATTGCAGAAACTGAAACTTGGTCTGGATTATCAGAGACACCCGGTCCAGCGCCAATACATGCCCCACATCCTGGATCAATTAATTTGACTCCAGCCGCCTCAAATAAATCAGTCCAACCATTTTTTTGAGACAAATCCTTGACTGCCTTTGATCCAAATTGAATGTAACAATCAACTCCGTCCGCTACTTGTAAACCAGCATCTAAGGCAGCCTTGGTAACCATTGCATAGTAAGCAAAATCATCATCTTTTCCTGCTGTACATGAACCGGCATATGCAATATCGATTTTCACATCTCCAATTTCGTCGATATATGCTCCATTTGTTGGGTCTGATGGAACACCTTCGTCTGGGTTTCCAGGATGAGCCACCATTGGACGAATTTCATTCAAATCAATTGTATGTATTCCCCCATCATAGTGAGCATTTTCATCAGGCAATACAAATGCAGTTCTAATATCTTCATCTGTAAGATTATTTCTTCTTCTCATTAACCAGTCAATTGTTAATCGATCAGGTTCACAAATTCCGGTTTTAGCACTACATTCTGTTGCCATATTACAGAGTGTAGCTCTTTCATCCATCGAAAGAGATGCAAGCCCCGATCCACCAAATTCCATTGATCGATCTAATGTATCAGAGTGCTTAGCATAGTACCAAAGTATGTGCAAAATTACATCCTTTGCAGTACAACCAGGATTTAATTTCCCAACAAGTTCGAATCTAATACTTTCAGGGACCTTTACGAATGCAAATTGATTGTGAACTAAATTAGCGTATTCAGTTGCCCCAACTCCATATGTGAGGGCATTCGAAGCCCCCCCCATGCAAGTATGACTATCTGTAGCTTGGATAAAATCACCCACGTCAATGAATTCTTCTCTTGCAACTTGATGACAAATTCCAGGACTTATTCCATTTACTGCTGAATAATCTCTGACACCGGTATGTTGTTGGAAAGTCATTTGAAGGTCACGGAGAGTTTGTATTTTTTCTACAAATGGCCCAAAACGCGGTACTCCGGTTGCATAGAGTAAATGATCTTCGAAAACAGCAAATTTTGGAGGATTGGGAATAGTGTAATCTTCTCCATATTCTGAACTTAAGAAATTATGAACCTGTGCAGTTGTAAATTCATGACTATATCCCCCATCTACTGTTGCTAAAACAGCATCTCCAGGAGAGACAAAACATTTTTTGTTATTTGTTCCAATTAATTTTCTTGCAATTATTTTTTCAGCCATTGTCATTGGTTTTTCGATTTCAGATATAGGGGGAAGAACCACTTCGCCTTCCCCTAATTTTTTAGCGAAAGGAAAAATCCCCCCACTTTCTAAAATCAATCTAGTTACAGGATCGTATTTGTTTGTAAATTCTTGAAGGGATATTTGTTCTCCTCTCTGTAGACGTATTAACATCTCATGATCTCCCATTAACTGTCCAAGATTGATATTATTTCTTTCATGGATGGGTGCGAAAGATGCAGCAATCACGATTCTAATACCCGACCATCGTTCACATTGAGGTGCAGTTTCTCTGCTAGATCCCGTGCCCTTTCTATGTCCTGAAACTATTATTTCAAAACCACCCATCTTCAATGCATTTTCTCTAAAGACTCTTTCACCATCGTGCATTAAACCAGCATATGCATTTTCAGCAATAATTGCAGGGTCATGATCAAAACAAACCCATGCAGGAGTCATAACATCAGTATTGATATCGTCCAATAAATCATCGACCGATAAATCCTCCATTTGTAATTCAAGACCTTCATACAATTGTTTTTTGATCAAGTCCAGATCTTTAGTCAAAAATAAAACTCGAGCATCATCAGATAATTGCACAAATGATGGAGGCCAGGACCCACTCATGTTCGACACCGTACTGAGCATGGACTGACTCTATTTGACCTTGGCCGTGATTCAATTCAAAGAAATGAATAATCTGTTGCTTAAAAATCGGTCATTATTTTGAAAAAGATTTATAAGAGAGAATTATTCGAGTGTATAATATCTTTGGAGATAATCAATATGTCAGACCCTCAAGTAGAAGACATCGTAAAATGCCCAGAATGTGGAAGCCGCGACCTAGATCGTGACGAGACAAGGGGTGAAATTGTCTGTGCTGTTTGTGGTCTAGTTGTGGAAGATAACGTAATCGATCAAGGTGCAGAATGGCGTGTTTTTAGTCCAGAACAAGGAGATCAAAGGGCTAGAACCGGTGCACCAATGACAGTTATGCTTCACGATAAGGGACTTTCCACCGATATTGATTGGCAAAACAAAGATTATTCTGGAAAAACAATCAGCAGTCGTTATCGTAGCCAATTTTACAGAATGAGAAAGTGGCAAAAGAGAAGTAGAGTTAGTAATGCAACTGAGCGAAACCTAGCTATGGCGTTAGCTGAATTAGATAGAATGGCTAGCCGATTGAATCTTCCAAAGTCAATTCGCGAAGCTGCTGCTGTTAATTACAAACGTGCAGTAGAGGCCCGATTAATTCGTGGCAGATCCATTGAAGGTGTAGCAGCAGCCAGTTTGTATGCTGCTTGTAGGCAGTGTGGAAATCCTAGAACATTAGATGAAATTAGTACAGCTAGTAGAACTGGTAGAAAAGAAATCGGACGCACATATCGATTCATGGTCCGAGAATTGAAGATGAAAATACCACCAACTACACCAGAGATGTACATCCCTCGTTTCTGTAGTGGTTTAGATCTAGATGCAGAAGTCCAATCAAAGGCATATGAGTTGATTCAAAGAGCACAAGAGAAAGAATTGACATCAGGAAGAGGTCCAACTGGTATTGCAGCATCGATTATCTATATTGCTTCAGTCCTGTGTGGTAAACGACGTACGCAACGTGAGGTTGCAGAGGTTGCAGGAGTTACTGAAGTCACAATTCGAAATAGATACAAGGAATTAATTCAGAATCTAAATATCGAACTTGAAATTTGATGGAACGATTGTCTTTTACTAAAAAAGTTATTTTTTATTATAACTGATATAACAAGTGTTTAATTAAGCACTCTATACCATATTATATTGGGGTGCATTGATGAGCGGTCGCTTTGAGCAAGATTACTCTTCTATGAGCGACCAAGAATTTATGGAAGGGATTTCTGACACACTTCGTTCCCATTCTTTTTCATCTAGTCCTGAATTAAATCCTAAATTCAAAGAATACCTTACTCGAAATATTCCGGAACAAATAGATAGGAAAATAGATCCTTTGAAAGAATATCCTTTATTGAAATTAGCCAAAGAATATCTTGAAAGCGATGGATGGACATATGAATTATTAGAAAGCCATAGCACTATTGCATTTGGATTCGAAGGGAAAAATGGTAAGTGGCATTGTATGGTACAAACCCGAGAAAATGAAAACCAATTGATTTTTTATTCATCTTTAGAAAATGGGATTCCAGAATCCATGATTGAGAAAATCATGCGTTTCATTACTATCGTAAATTATAGATTAGTAGTTGGAAATTTTGAAATGGATATTTCGGATGGCGAATTAAATTATAAAACAGCATTAGATTTAGATGGAATAGACCCACCTCAATCATTAATTAGAAATATAATTCAGACAAATCTGGCTACTTTTGATAGACATTTATTGGGAATTAATTCAATTATTGAAGGAAAATCTGTGAACTCTGCATTAGATATAATCGAGACCGAATCATCCTAAATTATCAATTTAGTTTCAAAACAAGAGTATATACGTCATTTGTCAAAACTTTAGTTATGATTGAGACATTGGTACCCCTTCTTCAGTTGACTATTGCTATTGTGATTATTGCTGTTTGGCTAGTGAGGCCAAAGCTAGAAACAAATTACCGTGCGGGCAATGCAACAAATATTTTTGAAGAATTTGAAGTGTATGGATTGCCAAACTGGTCTGTTTATTTAATCGGAGGAACAAAATTAGGCCTAGCAATGTTATTGATTGCTGGAATTTGGTATTCTTCTGTTGTTCAATACGCTGCGTTAGGAATGGGTATTTTGATGGCTGGAGCAATTATTTGCCATCTTAAAACCCGAGGAGATCCATTGAGCAGAGCAACTCCAGCATCTCTGATGTTAGTAATGTGTATAGCGGTTACATGTCTTGCTTAATCATTAAAATTCCATTGCATGTCATGATGTGGGCCAATACCTTCGATTTCAAAAATATCTGAAATGATGGCAAACCCCATTCTTTCATACATTGGAACTGCACGAATTCTCGCATTACACCAAATTCCTGAATTATTTTCTCTAGCATATTTTTGCAACATTTCAACAATTTTACTTCCAATTCCATTGTTTTGAAAATCAAAATCAACTGCCATACCTCTGATTCTAAACATGGCTCCATCGCGCGGATCAGTTTGTAAAGTCGAACAACCTACCATTTTATTTTCGTGATATGCTACAAGAAAACGAGTTCTTTGATCAGTATCAATTCCATCATAATGTGCTGTATGTCTCGGCTTTCCTATACGAAGAACTTTCCATCTAAGATCTAAATGAGCATCATTGACTGAAGATTCCCACACATATTGTATTTCCATATGAATTCAGAATAGACGAAGAAGTCCTTGGATTTAGACACTCCCAGTTGACCCAACGGCTCAAACAACAATATCTTGTGCGAGAGGTATGGGTGGGCCTGAACCATGGATTCATCCATCATCGATAATTGATGATGGTTCAATCATTGGAGATGGTACTAAGATCTGGCATTTTTCACATATTATGGATAATGTTTCTATTGGTAAAAATTGTACACTTGGACAAAATATCATGATTGGAAGTGGAGTAAAAATCGATTCAGGTTGTAAAATTCAGAACAATGTTTCAATATTTTCAGGTGTCATTTTGGAAGAGAATGTATTTTGTGGCCCATCATCTGTTTTTACCAATATACTATATCCTCGTGCCGAGATTGATAGAAGAGATGAATTCAAAGAAACGTTTGTCCGTAAGGGTGTATCTATAGGGGCAAATGCAACAATTCTTTGTGGTATAGAGATAGGAAAGTATGCGTTAATTGGAGCAGGATCCGTTGTTACTTCTTCTGTTGAACCATATGCCTTGATGATGGGCAATCCTGCTCGTAGAGTTGGTTGGGTTGGCGAATATGGGGAACCCCTTGATTCAAATTTATTTTGTAAAAAAACAGGTGACCAGTACAAATACAATGAAGGAAGTGGGCTGACAAGATGCAACAAGTAGATTTGAAAGTCATTTTTCTTACTTGCATATTATTGCTTGCTGGATGTATTGGTTCGGAAACCGACTCTGAGTCTACTAATCCGTATAACGGATATGAATGGACAGGCGCAAATCCAGCTCCATTATTTACTTTAGAATCAATGAATGGTAGTTTGTGGTCATTGGAGGAAGAAAGAGGAAAAACAGTAGTATTGGCCTTTACATATTCCAGATGTTACTCAACTTGTCCAGTAATTTCTCATTCACTTTCTGCTATTTATTCTGAATTATCATCCGAAGAAAAAGAAAATATTACATTTGTTTCAGTAACTATTGATCCCTGGCATGATTCCCCAATAGTGTTGCAAGAATGGACAGAAAACAATAATTTTTCTTGGACACATTTGACAGGTTCTCCAGAAGCAGTAGTGCCTGTGCTGAATGAATTCGGGGTAGCTCCGATTAGTTTTGAAGATCAATCAGAAGAAGGATATGGTTTCAACCATACTCAACCCACATATATTATCGATAATAATGGAAATGTACGTGTTTTATGGGACAACCCTGACCTAATGATTGAATTATTCTTACAAGACCTAAGAATTGTGGCTGAGTGAATATATGGAAAACAATCGTTCGATTGCACTTTTTTCTTTATTTGGAGTCACACTTCTATGGGGTGGTACATTCATTTGGATGCAACAATCTTTAGATGCAGCATCAAACCTCATTCCAACATTATCTGAAAATCATGTTGCTATATTTTTTGTTATGATGCGCTTCGTAATCGCCGGATTTTTTCTTTTGTTACTTGTTCCCAAAACCTGGTCTGGTTTAGGAAACATCGAAGTCTGGAAAGGAGGTTTAATTCTTGGAGTGATTGTATGGGGTGGATTTATTCTCCAAATGCTTGGATTGACAGAAGTAACTCCAGCGGTTTCAGCGTTTTTGACCAGTTTGTACGTAGTATTTACTGCATTAATTGGTGTGTTTACAGGAATGCAAAAATTAACTCGTTTCGCTATTATAGGCGTCATTCTGGCTACATTTGGTGCCGGATGGATTAGTGGACCACCTCAATTGAACTTTGGTTTAGGTGAATGGTTGACAGTTGGTTGTGCATTGTTATTTGGAGCACATATTATTGCTACAGACAAGGTAACAAAAATTGTTGATCCAATTCAAGTTACTGCAACGATGTTGATTACGGTAGCAGTATTATCAATTATCGTATTCTTATTATCATCAAGACAAAACCTCAATGATTTTACAATTTTAATGAAGAATTTCGATTTCGTTTTTCCCTTGATGCTTTGTGCAATTCTTGGTAGTTTAGTAGCATTATTGGTCTTGAATATTTTTCAAAAACAAGTTTCTCCAGTAAGAGCGGCTATATTGTATGCATTAGAACCAGTATGGGCAATGTCAGCATCACTATTTCTGGGCCTCGAAGGCAACATTACATTTTGGTTACCAATAGGAGCAATTGCATTATTAATTGGAAATTTAATTGTAGAATTAGATCAGAAACCGATAGAATCTATCAAGTCTGAAGAATAGATTATTCTTCAAGTTCATTTTCCCGAATGTTTGTTTTCGATATTCTCCAATATATGAAGGGAGAAATAATGAGATACATCAAGACTCCATATACTCCTGAAGGCAAACTGAGAGTAGAAAGACCACCATCAGGTGAGGCCAATATTAGCCCCCCAATCGTAATTCCTACAGTCGCATTTTGAATTCCACTTTCGATCGAAACAGTTGTTGCCTTTGCAGTTTCAATATTGAAAAATTTAGCACTCTGATATCCTATTCCAAGCATAAGTACATTCAACATGATTACTGAAGGCCCCAACGTCCCAATATTTTCGATTAATGTATCCCATTCACTAGCAATTGCAGCTATTACAATAATTACAAACAGAATTGTTGCAATTATATTCACACTCTTTTCAATTGATTTTGCCATATCTGATGCTTGATGTCTAATTGTCATACCAATCATTACAGGTAATGTTGTTAGAAGAAACATAGTTATTCCAAGTCCAAGAATATCGATATTAGGTGCTACCTCGCCCATGAAATAACTCATTGAGAGCCCAACAATTAGGGGTAAAGTGAATACTGCAATTACAGAAATCACTGCAGTGTATGATATGGAAAGAGCAGTATCTCCTTTTGCTAATTTTGTTAGAATATTTGAGGTAACTCCCCCCGGACAACATGCTAAAATCATTAATCCAACTGCTAATTCACCCTCCAGTCCAGATAAAATCACAACACTAAATCCAATTATTGGAAGTACAATCATTTGATTGAAGACGCCAATTGCAAATGCTTTAGGTTCATTGAAAACTAAGAAAAAGTCAGCCCTAGTTAGCCCCAATCCCAGTGAAAACATGATGAATGCTAGTGCTATTGGTAAGACAATATCGATAATCACATTCCCCTCTTCTTCAACAAGATCTTGTGCCTGAACAGGAAAAGAAATCAATAGCAACCCAACTAAAATTGAGATGACAACCAAACCCCGCCTCATAAACATTAAAAAAATTGTAAGCGTATAATTTCTTGTGGTTTATATCCACATACAATGCGAGTCTTCATCAATCGCTAGTAAGTGGACTAGGTTATGGCAACGGTTGACCTCGCGACACCTCTACTTGGTGATTTCAGTAATCAATTAGAACTGGCTTTCGGTCCAACATTTGGATGGTTTTTTGGCCATTTAATCATATTAGGAATGATTGCTATCATAATCCAAACAATGAGAAAAACTACTTTGTTAACGGAAAACTTCGATATTTCATCTGCAAAAATTACAAATTTTATTGGATATAGTATTGCAACTATTATCCAGTATCAGATTTTTATTACCTTTTCATTCCCAGTTTCTGGAGCAATAATTACTGCAATAACATCAACATTATTGTGGAAATGGACATTTGATGTTCTTACTCCAACTGATGTTTAACCGATATTACGTACGTCGGATTCAAACACCTTCGATGCCTCCTCTTGCTTATGGCATCATTTGGTGATCACCCTTTGTTACCGGATGAACTCGAATCATTACTTTCAGATGATACCACCAGTACAGTATTTCTCAAAGCAGACTGTCCCCCTAGAGTCAAGTGTGGACATATCAGTGAACTCCGTCTCGTGGAGTTAGAAGAAGGACAATGGAGTAAAGGACAAGTCGAATCATTGGCTTCCGATCTTAAAGAGATTGTAACTGATAATCAAGATAGATCTGATTGTTTTGTAGAAATTGAGCGAGTTGGATGTACAATTCTCCAAATTGGTGACCTTCGAGTGACTTGTGCATCACCACCTTTTTCTGATTCTTGGGAAATTACAGTCGTCCGTCCAGTTGCTCGCCTCAGTTTGGAAGATTATGATCTGAACCAAGATTTAATCGATAGACTTTCAGATCATCACAGAGGTGTTTTTGTTGTTGGAAAACCAGGGTCAGGGAAGAGTACATTTGCAACTGCTATTGCTGATCACTTGGATCTAGAAATTGGAGCCATGGTAAAGACAATGGAAGCACCTCGTGATTTACAAGTTGCTCAGAGGATTACTCAGTATGCTCCTTTGGAGGGCGATTTAGAGAAAACTGCCGAAATTATCTTTTTAGTTCGTCCTGATTTTGTAATTTATGATGAAGTTAGAAGAGCAAACGATTTCAGAATATTTTCTGATGTAAGATTGGCAGGAGTCGGTTTACTTGGTGTAACTCATGCGAATAGTGGACTTGAAGCGATTCAAAGATTAGTTGGAAAGGTGGAACTTGGTCTAATTTCTCAAGTACTTGATACAGTAATCCATATTGAGAAGGGCAAGGTGTTCCAAGTTTTAGAATTACAGATGGTCGTTCGAGCTCCTACAGGAATGGAATCTGATCTATCACGACCAGTGATTGAAATTCGTAAATTCCCTTCGGGAGAATTAACTCATGAAATGTTTGCATTTGGTTCAGAAATTGCAGTAGTACCTGTTTCAGGCTCTGATGATCCAACTAAATCAAGTCCAATTCGACAATTAGCCGCTGAGGAATTGAAACGATTGGCAAGATCCTTCACAGGAGTTCATGTCCATCATGTAATATTCACTGGCGAGTCCGCCGCTGAAATTTATGTTGATGAAGGTGCGATAGGAGCTATTGTTGGATCTGGTGGAGACTCAATCCGTGCTTTAGAGGAAGAAGTTGGAGGGGTTCGGCTAAAGGTGAAAGGATACAAAGAACTATCTCATTCAGTACGTCGAATTTTAGATCAACAAAATCATCTTAGAGACCATGGATTCGATCCATCAACAGCCTTACGTTCTTGGGAATCAAGTGGAAGTTCAAAGAGATCGAAAAAAGGTAAAGGAAAAGGAAGAAGACGTCGAAGATGAAAAAAACATAGCGATTAATTCAAGTCTAATTACTTATATGATAATCCAATGAGGACAGCATCTGCTTTAGTTACACTTTTTTTGTTGCCATTGTTATTGAGTATTTTAATTGATGATAATGACGAGCAGTTGCCTGAAATCTACTCTCCAGAAAATAGTGTTGCGGCTACAAATCCATTGGGTTGGGAATGGGTCAACAAAGACAAGGATACTGGATATACGTGGGTTAAGGAAGTTGAAGGACAATCCAATGGTTCTTTTTTTGCTGCAGGAATCTATGAAGGCGGGTCACTTAATCTTCAAACTGGAACAACAACAACAGATTCAATTCAAGTTCTAAATAATGGAGGGCTCGATGTATTCATTGGACACTATACATACAATTCAGGAAACGGTTTCTGGTCTTGGTTACAAACATTTGGTGGAGAATCTGATGAATATCTAGAAGACATGATTGTAGATTCTAATGGTGATTTGATTTTAGTAGGTTCATTTAGTTCATCTTCGATTAATGTAAATTCCAATAGCTTGGTTAATCAAGGCGATAGAGATGGATTTTCATTGAAAGTTAATGGTCAAACCGGCTCTTTTTTGTGGTCAAATTCGTTAGGATCTTCTGGATTTGATAATCTAACTGGTGTGGCAGAAACCTCAACAGGAAATATTGCTTATTGCGGTTGGACGAATAGCAGTTCATTAGTAGTAAATGGAACTGCACATAATGGAAGTGGAATTGATAATGATATCATCGTATCATGGTCTACAAACTCTGGAGTTTGGGATCAACTTCGGCGTTATGGAGATATAGGTGTAGAAGAAGCGCATGATTGTACTGCAGACAACAACAATCGTGTAATTGTGGTCGGAGAATTCTCTTCTTCAACACTAGCTTTAGATCAGACCACAATTACTCATGGAGGTGGAACCGGGTCAGATAGTTTGGTTATGCGAATAGCAACAACTGGAGTGGAATGGGTACGGAAGCCAATTGCTACTGCAAATGATAGGGCTTGGTCCGTAGACATTGATGCGGGAGGAAATATATTCGTTGCAGGTGAATTATTTTACAATAATTCTGGATCATATGAAATCACTTGGGGATCTATTCGAATGTCAACAGGCCAAAATCATCAGATGATCTATGTTGTGAAATTTTCTAATGTTGGGGCCATTGGATGGGCAATTAAAAGCACCTCTAATTACAATAATTACTATTATCAAAGTAATAAACAGCAATGGAGTCCATCAATAATAGTCCCTGAACAACCAACATCTTCAGGGAATTTAGCTCTATCTTTTCATTCTAGTGGCGACAATCGTGTAAAATTTTACGGCAGTTCTAATTCAGATGAAATTAACACTGGCTGTTCGAGTTCCTCTGCTGCTTTTGTAGGCATTACAAGCACAGGTAAAATTACTTATCAAAATCAGCGATATTCTTGTTATTCTAATTTATTTGATATTGATGTTATCGATTCCATTTCAGGAACAGATTATGCATTTGCTGCTTGGTCGAATTTCGCTAGAACTGGTGAGACAGAAACATCAACTGACACCACTTCAATAGACGATCATTGGTCTGATTCTCCACACACTTCAATGAGAGTACATGCTTGGAGTGATTCAACATCATATCCGGGTCCAACTAATACACATTATGTAAAGGAAGAAATTGGATTTTCAAATACAGAAACTGTGATTGATCTAGAGAGAATAAATTCTACACATACTGCAGTATTAATTCATGGAGAATCTCAAGGACTTAGATTTGGAAATTTAACATCTGGTGCGACCAATGATGAAAATGTGTGGTTAGGAATATTCAATGAAACTGGGGCATGGACCGATTTAGATCGTTTTTCATTCCAAACTGAATGGAATTCTGACCTTCAGAAACAAGGCCTTTCAATGTCAGTTGCTCCAAACGGAACGATTTGGATTACAGTACAACCTAACGGATTCTTGGATGTTCCAGGTTATTCTAGAATAAGCACTTCTTCGAATTTTTATGTTTTAAGTTGGAATCCGACATCTAGTTCATGGTCATCTATTGATCAAATTTCAGGAATGTCCAAATCTTGGGCAGCATATTTTGAAACTGCAATAGATGGAAATGGCGATCTTTGGGTAACAGGTGCTTGCAGTTATACTGTTACTATCGTCGGCCAATCATACTCCTTTGGAAGTGATAATCGTATTTGTTTTGCTCAAAGAAATACTACAAATGGCTGGAACAACGTTTTCCGAACTGATGGAAGTCACAATTCACCATCTCTAGATGCAATGGCCGGCCATCCAGATGGTGGTGTGGTATTTTGGACTAGAAGTGACACATATACTACACCAGGAGGAACTAGTTATTCTATCAGTGGTAGTTCTGCTGGTGCTTTAGTTCGTTTGTATCAAAACGGTACAATGCATCTTTGGGATAGACCTGATTGTACTTCTGGAAATAGTTGTAATCATGTCCAATCGATGGATGTAAGATCTAATGGAGATGTCGTAATTGGAGGTTATTTTGAAAATTCAGTTTCTTTTTCTGGTTGTTGTTCTGTCAATTCTGGTGGAAACGATGACGGCTATATTGCAATGTGGAATCATTCTAATGTTGGATGGGGCTGGTCTATTGCATTAGGTGGAACTTCTGATGATCATCTGTATGATGTCCGTTTTGTTGGTAATGGCAGTATAGTAGGAGTAGGCAAAAAAACTGGAGTCATTAGTGTTGGTTTAACCACCTTATCTAATGCAGGAACTGGGTTTGTTGCTATGGCCTCAGACCAAGGAACTTGGTCATGGGCCCAACAACCCACTGGCCCAGTAAACATCAGAGCAGTTGTTCCAGCTGCAAATGGTTCAATTGAGGTTGCTGGAGAGATATTGTATGATAACGGAGGACCCAGACAATTTGGTTTAGATTCTTTGACATCTTCAGATGGTAGTGATCTATTTATTTCTCGAATGAGTGCAGATCAAGATGCTGATGGTATAACAAACAATAGAGATAATTGTCAGACTATTTACAACCCTATACAAGCAGATTATGAATCAGATGGGATTGGAGATATTTGCGACTCAGATGATGATGGAGATGGTATCCCAGATCAGTCTGATTCTTGCCCAATGGGGTCTTTTGGTTGGATATCATCGGCATTTACAGATTTTGATAGCGACGGATGTTCAGATACTGTAGAAGATGATGACGATGATAACGACAGCATATTAGATTCCTCAGATTCATGTTTGTACGGTGCTCTAAATTGGACCTCTTCCAATGCTACTGATCATGATAATGATGGATGTAAGGATTCAACAGAAGATAATGATGACGATAACGATTTAATTTATGATACTCCGGATTCATGTCCCCTTGGAGTTACAGGGTGGACATCTTCACCTTCAACAGATCTTGATGGTGACGGTTGTCATGATATTTTGGAAGATGATGATGATGATGGCGACTCAATCGATGACCATGTAGACGATTGTGCAACTGGAAAGACTGGCTGGACATCATCTACAACATCAGATAATGATGGTGACGGTTGTCATGATTTGGAGGAAGATGACAATGATGACAACGATGACTTCCCTGATGTTGATGATTTCTGCCCCAATGGGACTGTAGATTGGAGATCGGGCTCTGTAACAGATTATGATGGAGACGGCTGTCACGATTCAGATGAAGATACTGATGATGATTCCGACGGCATTCCAGATATTGATGATAATTGTCCCAAAGGAATTGATGGCTGGAAGACAAACCCATCAATTGATTTCGATTCCGACGGCTGTCATGATTGGAACGAAGATTGGGATGATGATGGAGATGGAGTAGGAGATCTAAATGATCGTTGTTCTAGAACACCATTAGGCGCATCTGCTAATTCCAATGGCTGCGCTCCTGGACAAAATCCTGATGATTCAACAAATGATGGAGGATCTACTGTTGTGAATAATACGTATGTTAACAATACATATGTCAATAATACATATGAAAATGAAACATTCATCAACAATACATATGAAAATGAAACACAAAATGAATTTTTGAATAATACATATGAAAATAATACATATGCAAACTCTACATCAACAACTTTTGAAAATGAAACATTTCAGAATATGACTTATGTCAATGAAACCAATATTCCTAATGAACAAAATGAAACGAATAATGAATTATCTGATTTAGAGGAAACTAGTGATGAATCTGGATTTACTTTCCCAATAATTGAGATAGCAGTTATTGGTCTATTAGCTGCAATTTTCTTAATTCAATTAAGTACTGTAATATCTAGAAGATCAGAAGATCATAATCCAACATCACCATTTGAGGTAGATGAAAAATCAATTTTTGAAGAAGAATTAATTGAAGAAACCAATACAGAATTAGAGCAATCGGAGATAGAACCTCCAGAAGCTGAATTAACACCTTCTGATGATATTGCTGGAACTATCGATGAACATGGATTTGAATGGCTAGAATGGCCAGAAGGTAGCGGAATTAATTATTATCGCAAGCCAGATTCTGGAGAACCTTGGGCAATTTGGGCTTCGGAATGATTCTTGAAACATGTCTTAGTCGGGAGAATTGGTAATTGTATGTCCGAAGGTGAAGGGACCCCCCCTGTAGTTATTGTTCGCCCAGAGACTACTATCTCTGGTGGAACAGCAGTTCAGGAGAAAATGATAGCAGCAGCACGTGCTTTTGCTGATATTCTGAAACCAACTTTTGGTCCTAGAGGTTTGGATAAAATGCTATACAAAACCGACGGTACTACTGCAGTAACAAACGACGGTGCAAAAATTGTTGCTGAATTGATGGTAAAACATCCAGCAGCTAAGGCATTTGTTAGTTTGGCCGAATCTCAAGAGAATGCTTGTGGTGATGGAGTAACTCGTAGTCTACTATTTTGTGGAGAATTACTTGCAGAAGCCGATCGTTTGATTCGAATGGGCCTACATCCTCTAACTATTGTTGATGGCTTTTTAGCTGCATTAGAGATTGTTGAGAATGAAATTTCTAGTTGTAGTACCTCGATAAATTCCGAGGATCAGAAAGTACTGGAATCAATTGCTAACACAGCTCTTCGAGGAAAGTCAGCAGATCAAAATATTGCATTATTTTCTTCTTTGGCTTCAGTAGCAACAATTCAGATATCTCGTTTAGTTGATGGTAAAACCCATGCAAATTCTGAAGATATATCCATGTATCTCCAAGGAACTGGAGGATTAAACGATAGCTGTGTTATTCAAGGAATTATTGTTCGTCGTCGAGTTTTACTAGATAGGTTAGAAGGGAAACATGAGAATTCTCGAATTGCAGTGATTAGTGGCGATTTGTCTCCTCGCAGTTTGACTAGAGATGCTGAGATTGAAGTTCAAAATCCAGATCAATTATCTCAATTTATTGAGGAACAAGAAAAACTTCGAACTTCATTGGTTGAAAAATTAGTCGATTTAGAGATTCGAGCGATTATCGCAGGCGGAGAAATAGATCCAGATATCCTTCACCATTTAGCAGATAAGGAAATATTTGTGGCCGGTGAATTCGATGAATCTGAATTGAGGAATTTGGCATCTTCAACTGGTTCTACAATTGCATCAAGCATTCATCATTTAGATAATACAGATATTGGTTTTGCTAAAGAAATAAATTGCCTTAGAAAATCATCAACTGATAGAGTTGAAGATGAGATTACAATACTTGGAGGAAATTCATCTAATGTAGCTACAATTCTAGTCGGAGGAGTTGAAGGAACTGCAGGTGAAGAAGTGATTAGAGGATTACATGATGCTATTCGTAGTACAACACTTGTTGTTAATTCAGGTAAAATAGTCCCCGGTGGAGGGTCAGTATATGCCACATTATCATCAAGCATTAGAACAGCATCGGAACAACATTCAAATCGTGCACGTTTAGCAATGGAGGCCTTTTCTCGAGCATTAGAAGTAATTCCATCTACTCTTATTGAAAATGCTGGAGTAGATGTTTTAGATACTGTATTATCTCTTCGTGCAGCAACTAATGGGAAGGATAATTGGGGAATAAATGAAAATGGAAAGGTGGAAATTATTGATTCCTCAATAGTCCATCCTGCAGAAACAATTCTTAATGGAATAATTGGAGCAACTGAGGCTGCGTGTGGCCTTCTTCGTATAGATCAAGTTATTTCAGCCCGCGGTGATTGACTTACGAATCTTCATGGTCTTGAGTCTCAGCCCATGTAAGGGGATACATCGTGAAGGACGAATCTCCTCGAGCATTGATCAGCGTATTTGACAAGGCCGGAATATCTGATTTCGCTAAAAAATTGACAGATTTTGGTTGGGAAATTCTCTCCACTGGAGGGACTGCTAAACTATTGAGAGAAAAAGGAGTAAATGTTACAGATGTTACAGAAGTTACTGGGCATCCAGAAGTTTTCAATGGGAGAGTCAAAACACTTCATCCGGCAATACACGCAGCAATCCTTGCCAGAGGTAATAATTCTGAAGATATGACCACACTTGATGAGTTAGGATATCCGAGGATAGACTTAGTTGCGGTTAATTTGTATCCTTTTGAAGAAGTAGCAGCAAGAGATCCCCCAGTTAGTGAAGAAGAATTGATCGAAATGATCGATATAGGTGGGCCTACTCTTGTCAGAGCATCAGCCAAGTCTCATCAAGATGTACTTATCATTACAAATCCTGATGATTATAACGATATTTTGGATTTATTAGAAGAAGCAGATGGTAGTCCAAGTGGAATAAATTTGTCAACTAGGCAAAGATTAGCATTAACCGCATACCAAAGAACAGCTGCATATGATGTAGCGCTTGCTAATACATTGGCAACTAGATTAGAATCCCTCGAACCTGCTACCTCTGAAGTTTTACCTGAGAAACTCCTAATTTCAGGAGGAATGAAAAATCCCCTAAGATATGGTGAAAATCCACATCAACCTGCAGCATTTTATCCAACAAACGTCGTTGGTGAATCATCACATGGATTAGCAGCGGCTGAACAACATGGGGGCAAAGATCTTTCATTCAACAATTATTTGGATTTAGATGCAGCACTACGTTTTTGCCGATCTCATATAGGTCCAGAGTGGTCTGAATGGCCTCATTGTTGTGTAATAATAAAACATACTAATGCGTGTGGCGTTGCAGTTTCAACCAGTCAGATATCTGCTTGGGATGATGCATTAGCAAGTGATCCAGAATCTGCTTTTGGTTGTGTTATTGCATTCAATACGCCAGTAACTAAAGCGACAGCAGAAAGGATTGGAGATCATTTTGTTGAGTGCATTATTGCCCCTCAGTATGAAGATGGGGCATTAGAGGTATTATCCCTGAAGAAGAATCGTAGGATGCTAACTCTAGAAAATATGACGCCACTAAAAATGCAAACTCACTTTCGTGAAATTGATGGTGGATGGTTGGCGCAAACAGAAGGAGCTCCTATGATTGATTGGTCTCAAGTCAAATGTGTAACGAAGGAACAAGCGAATCCAAACCAAGTTGACTTGGCAAGATTTGGTGTTGCAGTTTGTGCTCAAGTCAAGAGTAATTGTGTAATTTTTATTCAACCAACTGAAACAGGTTTTGCAACAGTAGGAATAGGGCCAGGTCAAACGAGCCGCGTAGAAGCCGTCAGAATAGCAGCTCGACGTGCAGGCGAACGTGCTAAGGGCGCGATGATGGTATCTGATGCATTTTTCCCGTTCAGAGATGGAATTGATACAAGTTATGAGATTGGGATCACATCTGTAGTACAACCAGGTGGAAGTATTCGTGATCAAGAAGTCATAAATGCTGCTGATGAACACAAAATGACTATGTTGTTCACAGGTACACGACTATTCAGACATTAGTGGTGGGCATGAGCTGGAAAAGCATCCTATTGTTTGGCTCTGTGAATGGTGCAATGATGGCAATCCTGATGATTCTCAACGTTATCATTGGTTTGACTGACGGCGTTGATTTCGTATTTGCAATGCTTTCACTCCTTGCAGTGATTCTCATTCCACCCTTCATTCTTAAGCGAGCCAAACCGAACGAGGTCAGCCTAGTCCACCTGATTCCCGTTGCATTTGTAACATTCATTTTTCCAGTCTTCGGAGCAGTCTTTGGTGGACCAGACATGGGACCTGAGTGGCTAGTATTGATTCCAATAGCAGCAGTAGGGGGCGCTTTCTGGAGCCTTCCATTTGCTGCTTGGGACTATTTTCGAGGGTCAAAATCTTCCGAAGATTTGAATATTTTACCCGAACCCATAATTCTGACAGAAAGTGAATAATTTCAATTAATTCTGGTTTTTACCCGCCTAAGAATGTAAATGATTCCGATGAAGCCTACGACTAAAATAGTGATTGAACCTGCTGCAAATTCATCTGCACCAGTCCATGATGAAGGATTTAGCAGATTTCCATTGTCTCCCTTTGTAGACACACTCCAAACAAAGAATGCAGAAATTGTAGACATTAGTCCTATCATCCCTATTATTATGAATTTTACATGAGAAGGAAGTGTTTTTCCAGTTGCATAATATTCGAACAAAGTTGGTCCAAAAAATCGATTCGATAGAGTCCATCGAAACAATCGTTCATTAGATAATGAGAATAGAAATGCTGCAGGGACAGCCCATGAAACTGAAGGCCAACCTGGAACCCAGATTCCAATAATGGCGAAAACAAGAAAAATTATGCCTAACGTAACATAGATTCGGCTTTTCATTTTACTACTCGTAACAGAATAACGCTCTACAACCGCATCGATTGTTTCCAAGCGCTGCATCAACAGGTCCTCATTTTTTTTTGGGTTTAATGATATGTATAATCGTATTGATTTGTGAATATGCTCAAGCGCTACCCCCCTATCCAATGTACATGTCTCTCAGGGTCGGAACACCTACAGATCCATTGAGATTAGCAGTAATGATTTCAGGGAGTGGTTCCGGAATGAAGGCATTATTAGAACATACTGAACACAAAAAAACATGCTGCCATAGTACCGTTATTGTTCTTAGTGACCGTTCTGAAGCTAAAGGACTTTCAATTGCCGAAGAATATGACATTTTTTCTCTTTGCATCCCTTTACCTAAAGGAAATTTTGATTCTATTTCAAGACGATTAATGCACGAGGAATTAGTCCAATCAAAACTTATTGAGAATCATGTTGAGGCAATTATCCTCTCAGGTTATATGAGAATTCTAACTCCTAATTTTGTTTCAAAATGGGAAGGTAAAATTTTGAATATTCACCCTTCATTATTACCGAAATTCCCTGGAGCTTATTCCCATCAAGAAGTTCTTTCTTCTCAAGAAAAAGAATCTGGATGTACAGTTCATTTTGTTGATTCTGGCATGGATACAGGTGCAATTATTGAACAATCAACCGTGCCAGTTTTTCCCAATGATACATTGGAATCATTACAGGAAAGAGTGAAGATTGTAGAACACAAATTATACCCCAAAATAATTGATGACTTTTCAAAGGGGAAGATTCGTTTGATTAATGGAGAAATAATTAGTTTGGAAAATCATCTGGATAATTGAGGTTTTTCAGAGCATTTGGATTTGTCAATTCTTTCCAGTTTAATTTTCTAAAATTATTAGAATCTACAAATTTTCTTAATGGCATTGGTTTTGAATTTGACATTATTTCTAATAAATTTGATGAGTTTACTTGCATTAACAATGGTTCAGGACCATCTTTACTCCAGGGAACAACCCCTATTTTTTCTTGATTCTTCTTCAAAATATTTGTTAATTGTCGTATAGATTTACCATCAAACCACGGAGAATCAACAGAGATAATTTGTACAATTTCATTACTAGGAAGTGAAAATTTTAGCACATCCCAAATCCCATTTGAATCATGTGAATCAATCACTGTCCTGACATTATTTTTAAAAATATTTTTTATCCATTCTGATTGTTTAGAATCTCTTACAGACACAACAATTTGAGAAAAACCTCCTTCTTGGAGATTATCAACAACAATCTCGATCAACATTTTCTCATCTAGAAGAAGACTGGCTTTATCAGAACCCATTCGAGTAGATAGGCCTCCAGCTAAAATTAATCCTTGGATTAAATCACCTACCGCAAGTCATCTAATCGGCGGGCAGCATGTTCAATTTCAGCCAACAATTCTCTCGTTCGTTGAATTAATGTTTCACGTTCCCTTTTCTTGTTTGCTTTAGAAATCCAATTCATCAAAACTCCAATATCTTCAGCATCTCTGGCTATTGTCCATTCTAAAACGCTCTCAACAATTGGTTCATTTGCTGGAACTACTGAGTTATTCATAGTTAATGCAAGTCTAGTTTGTCTTTGACAGTTACGAATTTATTCCACTATTTTGTTTCTTATTCGTCGAATTAGACTATCGCCAACTGGTAGATCAATATTAACTAATTTTTCTTTGATAGAGTTTGAAACAATATTCTTTTTTGAAAGCTGATGTATCGCTAAAATTCCCAAATATTGTTCAGCAATAGTTCCTTCTAGTAATTTAGACCCTAATTTTTCATCTATCATTGAACAGTTTGCTCTCCCCATTTCTTCAATATGTAGAAGCATTATTTCTATTGGAATCCTACCACGTTTTTTTTCTATATGTGAAATTAATTCCGCTAGAGTAATCCATTTCCAGTTTGTATCTATTTCTTTATCAGGTAGATTAGCCAATAAAATTGAAGATAATACCAAGTCTTCTCTTCCAAATCTTTTCCACAATCTTCCTATTATATTTTCAATTTTTTCTGAGGGTGAGATATTAGTAAAAATCCAAGATGCGATTCTACGTAATTCAGGTTCTGCAGTTCCTAGATGAAAAGAATACCCTGCATCAAGTCCAATTCTGTCAGTGGTAGATTTGATTAAAAGTGCAGGAATTCCAATAGGATATGCACCTCGAATATGATTAAGGATCAATTTTGGTTTTTTTAATGAACGTTTATTGATAGATGAAAGATAGTCATCCAGCGGATCTTCCACTGAATCACTTCCGTAATTTTTTCTTTATTTTACCTACGAATGTATCTGAAATATCTAGATCCTCTTTCTTTTGTTTTTCTCTCATTGGCTCAATAATTGCATTGGCCTCATCCTTTGAAAAATGTAATTCCTCTCTGAGACATTTCATCACAGCCGCTTCATCATCAGATTCATCTTCATTAAAATGCACAGTCAGCCATGATTTGCGATAAAGATCAACACGTTCTTTTCGAGTCATTTCCCTACCTCCATCAACTTCTTCACCGCGAAGAACAGCTTCGTAGACCTTTAGTGGATCACCATCATCTAGTTCTAATTCTCTTCCAATAGCAATTATCAATCTTTTTTCTTCTTGAGTAAGAACCCCATCTGCTAGAACTACCCGTATCACCGCTGAGAAGACATTGAGTGTCTCTGGTGCTCCGGTCATGAATATCGTAACCATCTATCCTCCTTGAAGGCTATCAATGAAAATTTTAATCATTTAGTCTAAGAAATGCCGGTGGGTTAATTCATGATGTTTCATCCGTCAGAGATATCCAAGTCACACTCATGACCGATTTTCGGTCTCGTGCCCGCCGGATGGCGGGGATTTGTCTCAGACAGTCTGTGTGAGTTGGTCAAGAAGGAATCAATATGGCAGCAGAACCAAAGTATGTGATTGAAGCGAGTATTAGAACAGATGGTACAGTTCAAAGAAAAGATGTCGTTGGGGCAATTTTCGGACAAACTGAAGGCTTACTAGGTGAAAGTTTACAATTACGTCAAATGCAACGAAAGGGAAGAATAGGGCACGTAGATGTCGAATTAGAAAATCAAAGAGGAAAGGTCCAAGGTATCATTAGATTACCTACTATGATAGATCAAGTGACAACTGCCGTTATCGGTGCATCACTAGAAACAATAGATAGAATAGGTCCATGTCAAGCAGTTATTAAAGTTCTAAAAATAGAGAATGTACGCTCTGCAAAGCGAACTCAAGTTGTAGATCGTGCGAAAGATCTTTTGATACAAATCGTGAATGCGGGTTCTGCCGAATCTTCAAACATTCTCGACGAAGTACGTTCAGTCTTGACGTTAGGAACTGAGACTGATTTTAATGGAATGACCTGCGGTCCAAATGCCGTTGAAAGCACTTCCCTCATTATTGTCGAAGGTCGTAATGATGTTCGAAATTTGTTAAAGCATGGAATTAAGAATTCTATTGCTACTATGGGTGCCGGTATTACCAAAGAGTTAGTTGAATTGGCTAAAAAGAAAAAGAATGTTACAGCATTTATGGATGGAGATAGAGGTGGAACATTACTTCTCGTAGAATTAGAAGGTGCATTGGGCAAATCATTGACTCATGTTGCATTAGCTCCAACAAGTAGGGAAGTAGAACATCTCGAGGGTAAAGTGATTACAAAATGTTTGAATCAAAAAGAGACAGCATCCAAGATAATTTCAAAGCTTAAGGCAGATTTGGATAAACAAGATACAGAAGTTTTAGGCAAAAAAGAAGACTTGTCCCCCGTCGAAGTTCCAGATAACGTTCGAGATTGGAAAGAAAATTTTGAAGCCCTGGCTAAGAATAAAGCCTGTTTTATTTTAGAGAATGGAGAACTTTCAGAGCCAGTAGGTGCAAGTAAACTTGCTACAGAGGCTGAAAACACATCTGGGGCACTAGGAATGTTGTTTAATGGAAAGGTAACATCTAGAACACTTGAAATTGCTCAAACTGCTAAAATCACTCAGATTTTAGCATCATCAGTCAATGAAGATACCTTAGAAGGAATCGATGTTTTTGTATTAAGTGACCTTTGATTATAATGCGATAATTCCACCAGAAGTGGAGACTAGAGCATTAATCGAAAAATCCTTAATTTCTTCAATCAGATCTTCTGTTTTAGATGGCAAAGGTATCTTATCGAACCCAATTGGCAATTGAATTCCTGGTCCAGGGACTTCATCTAACACATCTTGTAAGCGATCGATTTTTTGGACAATTCCTCCATTGTCATTCCAACATCGTCGATGCTCACTTCTTACACGAATCCATTGTTCAATATTCTCAAGGACGGGCAGTAAGTCATCAACTATTTTTTGCTGATCACCTGAATCGAACTTTGATTCAATTAATGGAATTAGTCTTAGAATACGTTGAATTCTTAGATCCCTGTTTCGTGAAGATTCTACAATCAATGGATTCTCATTATTAATTCCCAATTTTTCTCTTAGAATATGATTAAGATTCTTTTTTTGATTAGTCTCTGAGACTGATTCTGTATCGTTTTTCATCTTGGTTTCATCTTCAACTAGAACCGGCATCTTGATTCCATTTACACCCAATCGTCTGAACCGAATAGGTTCTTTTTCCTGAACAACAGTTTCTATCTCCGGAATTTTGGGAATCCCACCTTCAATAATTTCTCCATCATTTTCTTCACTAATATTTTTGATATCTGAAATGATTAACTCAATCTCTTCTTTGATGGGAGTTTTTACTGGTTCGTTTGTTGATAGAATTATTCCATCAGGTTTTGACCAAGTTGACTGTTTAGTTTCTTGATTATAGTAGAATAATTTCCCATCAGCCGCTTTCTTCTCGATCCAATTATTTAGATCATTTTTCTTATTGTCAGACGAATTTTCAATTTTTTCTTTAGGGGTAGGAATTTTTGACAACTCTACTATATTTTTATTCAATTCCTCATTCTTCTTAGCCCTTTTTTCTACATCACGATTTCTTATTAATTCAGCATCAAATATTCTATTTTCAAATTCTTCAATTGTCCAATCATTCGATTCTGTGACGTCCATAGAAAGTTCTTCTGCACGTTCGTATAGCATTACTAAATGATGTTCTTGTCTTCGCGAAATCTTGTCAATTTCTTCCATTTCAAATTGAAGTGTACTATGTAGATTCCAGTCTCGAATTACACTTTCGCGAATTTCACCGATTCTTTCGCTGTCTATTGATTGATCTAAATAATCAATAGAATTGAGAATCGAAATTGCTATTTCAGCCAATGATCGTAACCCGTTAATCTGTTCATCTAATTCCCATACATTATTTCCTTCAAATATTTTACCAATTAATTCTAAATTTAGTCCGTAATTTCTCCATGTTTCAATTTCTAGTTGTAAATTATCATTCAGTTGTTTTTGTTGATCTGTTAATTCATCAATTGTAGTTAGAATTTTTTCATATGAATCAACATGTCCAATCCAATCTGGATATTTCTGTCCTGATTTATCAAGAAGATTACGTAAAATAATACATTTTTCATAAACTAAATTCCAATGTTTTTCTAATTCATCTAAGTTTTCTTCGAATTTCCATAATTGATTGTTTGTTAGAATTTCCGAATCAGTAATAATCAGTCCATTTTGAGACCAATAATTCAATCGAGTTTTGATTTCTTCATCACTTTCTAGAATATCTTGAATCTCATCATTAACATCTAATTCTAATTGTTTTATTGCATTTCTATCGCCATTGAGTCTTGCTTTTTCAATAATTTTCAAACCCATGTTAGCTTCATTTGGCCTTCTTTCCTCAAATTGGAAAATCTTTCTTTCTAATGCTTCAATTCGATCTTCCAATTCTAACCATTCAGAAACTTCTTCAAACTTTTGTGAAAGATTTGCATGTTCAGAGAATTCTAAGTTCCACCCCTTTCGTTCTAGAATATTCATCATGTCTTGAAGGATTACACGTCTTTCTCTCTGTTTACCTTCTAAATTTTCAATTGCTCTTCTTACTTCATCTCTAGGTGCAATATTTTCGATTACTTGGATCACTTCTCTTGTTTCTTTAGGAGGATTATGATCAATAGACCCCAATCGTCTAAGCCATGCAGCTAATTCAATTGACCTACCTTCCATTGACCACTGCTCTCTCATTTTTTCAGCCGATGCAACCCAAGGGGTTGTTGCTACAACCATTACATTGTATCTAGCTCGAATATCTTCTAATTCAGAAGGATGTTGTAATAATCGTCTTTTCATACCATTTGCTGATTCGGTTAGTGATTTAGGAACGCTATCTAACATCATGATCAATTTTTTTGCATCTTCTAGCGTTTCTTGAACGAATAATACTGAATCACTATCTGGATTTTCTCCCAACAAGATTCTAATTCCCTCTTCACTAAACCCTTCTTCTGTGAAGTGTTGTAGATATCCCGCCCAGTCAGTCACGCATCCACCTTATGCCTGAATCATATACGCGCCATTTGAAGGATGGTGTTGTTCATTGTCATATATCCCCTGAAGAAGGGTTTGGACAATCGCCCGAGTTGATAAAAATCGGCGTATACCACCTATTCAAAGGGAAGCGGCTAAGTGTGGTCAAGTACGAATTGATCCAATGGATCCCCTAACAAGTGGATTGATTGCTTTACTTGCGATTGTAATTGGTGGTTCAGTCTATGCATTACAACAAATGAATGAACGCATAAATCAACTACAATTTTCTTCTTCCTCAAATGATGCATTAATTGAAGACGATATGACGGTTTTAAGCAATGCACTAAACGATTTAATCGATGAAGCTGATGCAAGTCGACGCTTATCAGGATCAGATACGTTATTGAAATCTCAACAACTGATTGAATCTTTGATTAGTGGTTCAAAATTTGAATTATCTAGCTTCAACATTTCTCTAAGGAATCTTCTTTCTTTATTTCAAGAATCTACATTAGAAGAAGACATGAAGAGATTAGACTCAATACGTCGAGAACTCTTAACCAATCATATACAAATCATTCAAGAAAATAATGTTGAAATGAAATCTCTCTTTGGAAGGAATGATGTACAATGTAGGAATTTTTCTTTTATTTGCAATTATTTGGGATTCAGAGACCTTGCTCTTTCTAGCCTCCTTGAATCAGAGAGAATTGCCCCAAGACATGAAAACACTCTTCGAAGATTAGCAGCAATCGCTAGAGAAAGTGGAGATGATACATTCTTGAAAACTCGTTTAGATCGATTGCTTCAATTGTATCCAGATGATCCCGAATTGTTGAGAGAAAGAGCTCATTTATTATTCAGAATAGGGGATCCAGATGCGGAATTAGATTCTAGACGTTTGGAAGCCTTAGGATTACAAAATGCCGCAGATTTAGCCTTATTGGCTGGCTTAAGAGAGAGGGCAGGGGATCCAGCCTCAGCACTTGAAGAGGTAAATGAAGCTCTCCAAGAAAATCCAGAGGATTCAAATTCTTGGCATCTTAAAGCCAGATTACATTATGTTAGAAATGAACCTGGAAGAGCTCTAAATGCATTAGATCAATTGTTTAGCCTTGATAGACAACATGGCCCCTCATGGACATTACAATCTAAATTGTTATCTAAGGAACCCAATCGATTAGAAGATGCATTGAAGGCAGCCATTCATGCTGTTGCATTGGGTGAACCTGAATGGATCT
The DNA here is from genome assembly GCA_002502625.1 of Euryarchaeota archaeon UBA125. Taxonomy (GTDB): domain Archaea; phylum Thermoplasmatota; class Poseidoniia; order Poseidoniales; family Thalassarchaeaceae; genus MGIIb-N2. The sequence goes on along the minus strand of DAPV01000035.1, from coordinate 37,967 downwards.
TAAAAGCAGATTTATTGATGCAACTCGATCGATTTGAAGAGGCCATTTCTTCACTTCAATCAGTATTAGACATAAATCCAGATAATGGATTAGTGAGAGCCCATTTATCTCTATTACATATGTTAGATGATAATAACCAGGCTGCAAGAAAAATTCTTGTTGAATCATCTCCAAGTGCATGGGAATGTTCAGAAATGCATATTCAGAAAGGTAGATTGGTGCTTGGAGAAGCAGATGTTGCTAGAGATGGTACAGGACTTCATGATCGAGGCTTAGTTAAAGGTGCATTGACATTTTTTGATACTGCACTCTCTTATGACAGAGAATCTGCTTTAGCATGGGTAGGACGTGCTAGAACACTACGGCAACTCGGAGAATTTGATGAAGCAGAAGTATCTATTGTTCGCGCATCACGTCTAGATAATGAAAATCCAATGATATTAGCTGAATATGCTCTTTTAAGAATAGATCAGGGAGAGATTTCTGAAGCAGAAAGATTAGTTCATGAGGCAGAAACATCACTTTCTGACAAGGATGTTTTGCATTATATTAGGGGTTTAATTGCAGCGGAATTAGGTAATTATCCAGAAGCAAGGCGACGTTTCGATACAGTCTTAGTCCAAGATCCAAAACATGTTCGTGCTCGTTTAAATCGAGCAACTGTAGCAGTTTTGATGAATGATCATTCTTTGGCTTTAGAAGATTCAGAATTATTACTCAAGGAATATCCTAACCTTGATCTAGCAAGATTAAGACGAGCAGAATCACTAATGGGTTTAGGTAAATGGGAATGGGCGGAAGTGGCATTAAGAGAAATTATAGAGAGAAAACCGGGGCATGTTCCAGCATTGATTTCCATGGGCGCAACACTCTGCGCCTTAGATAGGGCAGAAGAAGCACTACCTCCATTAGATGAGGCAATTCGATTAGAATCAGATAATCCAAATGCTTGGCATATGAGAGCCCAATTTTATATTGAACAAGGGGCATTACCTGCAGCATTAGCAGATTTAGAATCGGCCATCCGTGCTGAACCATCCCATATGGAATCATTGTTACATGCAGCAGCCATTGCTCATGAAATTGGACCTTTAGACAGAGCTGAATCATGTTGGAGAAGAGTTTTGAACCTAGATCCAACAAATAACATAGCAAGAACTAGATTGGAAGAATTATTCAGTAAGAAAGTGGTTTAATCCGTTAGGTTGAACTTGTTCTCTATGGTGCGACAACCATGCCTTCTGCCAGAGGATTAGAGCCAGGCGATACTGCTGCTGATTTTAAATTACGAAATGCCCGATCATTTGTAATGGATGAAATAGATTCTAACTCATCTAAAAATCCATTCAAACCTGTTCATATGACGCTTGAACAAACAATTGGTGAAACTGGTGGAGTGATTATGTTTACTTGCAACCATTGTCCATATGTTGTTGCCAGTGAAGAAAGAATAGAATCGATTGCATCTTTTTGTCGTGAAAATGGATTAGGATTTGTAGGTATAAATTCGAACGATTCAATCGTTTATTCTAGTGACAACTGGGATAACATGATTATCCGAGCTGGAGAGATGTCATATCCATATTTGCATGATTTCGATCAAACAATTGCACATGCATATGGGGCAGAACGAACCCCCGAATTTTATCTTATTGATGGAAAAGGAATCATTGTTTACAGAGGACGTCTCGATGATTCTCCCAGAGATCCAACTAAAGCAACTACTAGTGAATTACTTGATGCAATTAATTCAACACTTTCTAACAGCCCTATTGGAGTTAATCGAACAGATCCGATAGGTTGTTCAGTAAAGTGGAAGGAATAAGGATGCGTTTAGGCCTCCCTGCTCGAATTTTTGCAACATTGTTGAAGGTATTCCCAAGTAAGATTGGAGATCGTATGTGGCGTTGGTGGTACCAACGCCTTGCTAAAGCTAAAGCATGGGGTGAGTTTGGTTTCATGAATTATGGATTTATTGACGATAATCCACCAATATTAGATCCAGAAGACGAATCAGATAGATTGTTCATTCAATTATATCATATGAATATACGAGATGTTGAATTGAATGGTAAAGAAGTATTAGAAATAGGCTCAGGTAGAGGAGGCGGTGCTAATTGGATTGCAAGAACCTATTCTCCTCAATCTCTGACAGCTTTAGATTATTCAGGAGCTGCAGTTAAATTATGTAATCGAATGTATGGTCGCCAAGAAAATTTACAATTCGTTGAAGGAAATGCAATGTCTCTTTCTTTTGAAGATGAATCATATGACATAATTTACAATGTAGAATCTAGCCATTGTTACAGTAACATGTCTCAATTCATTTCAGAAGCATATCGAGTTTTAAGACCTGGAGGACATTTTGCTTGGACTGACTTTAGAGATAAGAAAACCATGGAATCTATACACAAACAATTCCTTTCAACAGGATTTGAAATAGAGTTACAATCTGATATAACCGAAGAAGTAGTCTCAGCGCTAGACCAAGTAAGTGATGATAAACAATCTAGAATCAAAAATGGAACTAACGTAATAATTAGACGCAGCTTTGAGACGTTTGCTGGAGTTCGTAATACTCCTGTATATGATGCTTTCATCAAAGGTGATTTAGGCTATTACAGATATCTTCTTCGAAAATAGATGGAAAGGATTCGATCAAAGAAAAGGAAGAATCGATTTCTTGATCGAGGACTGGGACAAGCCCATGTGCCCTAAGGGGCTTAGATTGATGTTCAGACGCGCCCGGCAACAATCTTTGGCGTTACGATTACTGTAGCATTGTCTGCTACCTCGACATTAGCCAATTCACTGCGGTTGACCATGCGACCATCCACAAAAATCCACTTTTCATTGTCGAGTGTAGAAATCTCTTGGCGAAGCTGGGCTTCACTTAGAGAATTCATTATTGTATCACCAGATTCGTTAACGATGCGCAATGTAATATTACTCATGTATTCTTCCTCCTTGTTAGCGTTCGAAATCATTCGTTTTACGTCCTAAGACATCTGTATAGTATCTCCAGAGTATATCAATCAAGATATTATGCATCAGTTGGTACATGATGATTATTGAAAATTCCATCAATGACTAAACTGTAATCTTTCTCAAGTCTTTTCAGTCTATTTGTGGTAATTCCTAACAATTCCGCAATTCTTTGCTTAAGTCTTGATTGTCCTCTTGCTTTTGTTGAACGCACAGTTAGGCCTGCAGTAACTAATCTGATATTCTGTCCTGAGAGATAAGCATGACTTTTCGCTTCTTCTAGCATTGCCCAAATCTCTGTAATCATTAATCTGGCAGTCATTGTTCCAAATCTTTCTTCCAATGAAGGTCTTAATTCATCAATAGCAGCACGAATGTCTTCTTCACTCCACGTTCTTCCTTCGCTAAGCATTCCTGGTGAAATTCCTATTCTAGGTAGAGACTGACTCTGGTTTCCTTGTTCAACAATCAAATTGTCGGCTTTCCAAATAATTGTAAGATATTTCGTGATATTCATTGACTCTCTAGTCAAATGATCATGACGAACATCGAATGCAGTCGACAATTGCTTTGTTGGTAGAGCAATTCCCATAATTCTAGCGGCTATATTCATGACAGCTATTGCTACCATTCTTGTTGAATAATTCCCATTTCTAGTATCGTCGTTCCCAGTTTTCTGAGCATGTCTTGTTTGATTGAGTGGTAGAGGAACATCTTCTCCATTATTCACATTTTTCATTGCCTCCCACATCACAGAATTACCTCTTCTTTTCTCGTGTTCCTCTACAGAGTGGGTTTGGGCAAGAATCTTCTTTGCAAGAGTCTTCATTGTTCTAGAGCCTGGCATATTAGGTGAATCGATAAAACGCTCAACATCAGTTTTCAACCAAGTTCTTTCAGCCCTCGAATTTCTGTCAAATCTACTATTTCTCAACCTCTTTTGTCTATTGTATACAACAGGTCTGCCCGCAGCATCTCTTGTGGAAGCCCATGTTTTAGTTTCATCACCTCCGAGTCTGTTAGAATTCATCTCTCTCTCTATCTGACCTTCACTATTCATGAATTGGGTCACATTATCATCTAATTGGTCTTCAACAATACATCCACAAATAGTGCAATGATATTCAGCTCTTACATCATCATGTTCAAATTTATCGCTACCACATTCTATACAATTCTCTTTTATCTCCATATGTTCACCTCTTTTCGCCGCCAGGAAATTGGATTCAGATGAGTAAGGTGCTTGAACTTTTCCCTCGAATCCTATTTTCTAATCCAATTTCTTACAATTCCTATAGAAATCGATTAGTTCTCAACAGGAATGTAATTTAGTATCGAGGGTATTTAAACCCTTCAAAATTAACATTTTCTCAGTGGTCTTAATTGATCTTCTTTGAATTCAACATACGGATTTTTAGCCAACTGTTTTGATGAAAACCTTCGATCTTGAGAAACATCTGAACCAACCCAATTAGGACATACGAAATCATCATTTTCATTAGCAAGCTCAATTTCAGTGAGCCATAACCCCTCATTCAATCCTAGAAACTGATCTAATTCCCACAAATGCCCATCTTCTGCTATTATCTCCCATCGCTGTTTTTCCACCATGGGCCAATTTGATTCTACAAGTAATTCTTCTATAACTGAATAATTTTGCAATTCCCATTCAAATTCCATTCTAGAAATTCCTTTTGTTTTTCCTTTGATACATAGAATTGCAGACTTGTTATCTATTCGTATCCGAATTGTAGTATTTTCAAGGTTGATTAATTCACGAACCTTACTTTGCCATTCATTTTTTACTTCTGAAACTAATTCTAATTCATTTAGGGTAATTTTATTTTTATATTCAATCAACGATGAAGGAATGTACCATTGTCTCAGATGAGTACTATTTTGAAGGTTTATTGGAATACAATGAACCAAAAATTTCCGTTCGATTTCAACTGGATACTTGTTTGACACAATTATTCACTAATCGACACCATATTTGAATATCTTTCTAGGGACTACTTATACTAAGGTCCAAACTACATAGAATCATTTTGCCATTTATTATGTGATATGATGGCCTCTTCAATATCTACAAATTCTAGTCCAGCTAGTTTACATGCTTCGAAATACATGATCAATGCATCTATTAATGCATCATCCGCTTCAATATCCATCTGCATTTTTAGCCACTTCTTCAAACCAATTCCAATATCGTTTCCCACAATTATGTTACGAATGTCTTTACCTTCATCATCATCAGGAATTCGAATTTTCATTTTGATACCTCATAGGGAATACATGGTTCGTCGGTCCAAGTTGATAGGGGTTCTACACCCTCTTCTAATGAATGACCAAATGGTAACTTACATACTGTATGCTTACTATGATCATGCCCTAAAACCAATGCTTCTTGAATCAGACCACAAAACTTTGCTAATGTTCGAAGGTCGGTAATACTCCAATATGCATTCCATGGATGAGTATGAATCCATAATTGAAACGGTAGTTGAGCACCGATTGGCGGATTTAACGTGACCTCACCAGCAGTTCCAATATCTACCCAAACATCATTTTTAGCATCTTTAATCCAACTTATTTCTACTCTAAGGGCATGACTAATACCCCACATTTCTGCCCATCTTTTTTGATTTCCAAGTTCAACTAGAATTTGCTTTATTTCGACATCCTTAGCTTTCCCACTTTGAATTTTCTCACACATTTTTAGTACTGAATTTGAAGAAAGTTCCATTTACTCACCTGCCTCAGAATCTAATGCTTTTCTTATTCCTGTAATTTTTAGAAGTCTATGCCAAATTGCCCCAGGAGATCTTTGATGATGACTCGCAACTCTTTCCAGAGTTAACCCCCTTTTTGCTTGTTCAAGCAATTGCACATCTTCTTTTTCTGACCATAGATGAGTAGGACGTTTTGGTGGCTGTTGACTAAATGGAACTGTATTTTTTGTTTGTATGAAAACAGGTATCATTCCCATGTCCATCGAAAAACAAACGGGACCAGGGATATTCGTTTTGTTACCTATTCTATTCATGAGTGACCTCAGAATGATATTGGCACCAAATGTTCCTGCTAAAGCAGAACCAAATTGAATATTACCACTTTCAATAGCACCATCTGGTTGACAGCTAGCTGGTTTGTGTTCAGGAGTCAATCTTTCTATATCATCAAGATGAGTTTCATGAGTGAGTACGAGACATGAATCAAGTCCACATCTCAAATCATACCATTCTACATTTCTTAGAGAATGTACAATTCTGCGTGGCTCGGGTCTATCCACAGCTACTATTATGATATTTGCATTTCTAAGAGGCTCAGAAGATCTAAGATTGGTTGAATGTCCTATAACACGTACATTTGGATGAATTAAATTAAATTCCATAGCCAAAGCATCGACTTTAGGCATGTTAATATGCGACTCTGTAAAACGTTGGTGCACCAAATTTTTTTCTTCTACCATATCTGCATCATGTAGATGGAAAGAGATTCCACCCAATTGATTAGCAATAATTCCGTTTCTTAATGAGGGCAGTAATAATGCAATTAAATTTGATCCGATTCCACCCGCTCCAACAATATGTATTTGCAAACCACCTTCGTCCATAACTACTAGAATATACGCAGGGGATATAAATCCGACAAAATCAATCGATGAAATCATGAATCTAGTTGGTATCCAGCATATATGGGCCAACATCCATTTGAACCGATTGATATCCGTTTTGAAGTTCTAATTGGCTTGATTTTGGTTCTAAATACACTTTCTTTTGGTGTTGGATTCGCAGGCCCATGGGGTGATGTAGATTTCACTAGGGGTGTTTTAGGGCTAATTGGCCTTACACTACTTTATCGAGCATGGTATGCTAGAACTTTCGGCTTCCACGGATTAATTCCCGCTCTTCATCTCTGGTCCAAACCGCACCGATCAATCTCTAGAATATTACTTGCTAGTATTGCGACATTAATGTTATCTTGGTTAATTGGGAACTCAATGCTTCAATCATTATTTGCAGAGCCAACATCCTTGATATTGACTGTATCTGGAATGTTGATGATGTTGATGGCGATATATGCTAGACTAGTTTTTGTTAGTGGACTATCGGATGAGGAAGAATGACTACCTTTGTCCGGGTTTCCAAAATTGGAGCGGTATTGCTACTTGATCGGATTGAACTCTGAACGCTAGATGATCTGCTCTTTCATTCCATCTATGTCCTGTATGTGCTTTGATATGAGCTAATTTGATATCAACTAATTTTTCTGCTTCTTTCCAAATTTCTTGTGCCTTATTTGCTAACAATTTGTTTTCTTTTGCTTTCCATGAACCATCTGTAATTCTGAGTGCATACATGGAATCACCTCTAATGGTGACTGGTACGTTTGGGCATCGAGTAATTACCCACCTTAGAGCATAGATCATAGCGGATAATTCTGCAGTATTATTTGATCCTACTTCAGCCCCAATCCACTCATTTTTGTCTTTATTAGTTACTACTTTACCCGCTTCTTCATAGACGACATCCCCAGTTCCTTTTCCCAATCCTCTGTCACCAGTAACAACTAGAAAGCCCCAACCTGCGGCTGTGTCTGGACCAACATTTCGGTTCTCAATACACGATCCATCAACATAAATCGAAATGGGTGGAGAAGATTCACCCTCCACGTAATTAATCACTCTCCAACAACATTGGAATAAGCTTCAGCATCGAGGAGATTATCGATATCATCTAAATTATGGGGTTTAATTTTTGCAATCCAACCATCTTGATATGGGGATTGATTGAGTTGTTCTGGAGCATCTTCTAATGACATGTTGAATTCTAAAATAGTTCCAGATACAGGTGAATATATTTCACTAACTGATTTTGTGGATTCAACAGAACAGAAAGATTCCATTTCTGCTACATCAGTACCTTCTAAATCCGGATCCATCTCTACCCATACCACATCAGTCAAAGCATTCTGAGCATAATCTGTAATTCCAACAACTACAGCATCCCCATCTAAGCGTATCCATTCATGCTCTTTCGTGTATCTAAGTTCATTTGGTATCTCAGACATGTATCTCCCCAACCCCTTCGAGTTCTCGACAAGCAGTCAAAGTTTCGCTTCGATGTTTTTCGTCGAGATTAACGGAGTAAAGACATAAACGACCTGTGTATGGCACTTACATGCCATCAGTCCCATCACGCTTTACAGGGCTTGGCGTAGGCTTCTCCCCTTACCTCATCAAACCGCCTGAAGATGTTGTCAGGTGGACTGTTGGAGAGCCAGGTTTTGATACACCCCGGCCGGTAGTAGATGCAGCAATTGCATCTCTTGAAAGGGGCGAAACTCATTACACGAGAGGTCCTGGTTCGATTGAACTTTGTACTAAAATATCTGAACAACTAAACCGTTTATGGAATTTAACATCAACTCCAGAGTCAGTAATGGTTACTCCTGGTGCAAAACAGGCCTTGCTTTATGCGATGATGGTAACTATGGAATCAGGTGACGAGATGCTAGTTCCTTCACCAGCATGGCCAACATATGATGGCCAAGCAGCATTATTAGGAATTAAACCAGTATTTACTGCAACAAACGAAAATTTCCATCCAGATTTAGAAAATATGAGAGATTCAATCACCACAAAAACCCGTTGTATACTAATTAATTCTCCGAATAATCCTACTGGAGCTGTATATACCCCTGAAGAAATCCAAGCGATTGTAGATTTAGCTGTTGAACATGACCTTTGGATCATTAGTGACGAGATTTATGCACGCCTAGTTTGGAGTGAGTGGCCACACGTTTCGCCTGCATCATTACAAGGAGGTAAAGATAGAACATTAGTAGTAACTGGCTTTTCTAAATCCTTCGCAATGACTGGATGGAGGCTTGGAGTATTAAGCGGACCAGAAGATGCAATGAGTGCTGCATTTGCATGTCAGGCAAATGCCAATTCTCATGTCCCTACATTCTTGATGCCTGCAGCAGAAGTTGCTTTAGAACAAGATGAAACTGTGAATGAATTTTGTGAACATTATCTCAAAAGAAGAGCAATATTGTGTGAAGGAATAGATGCACTTCCTGGATTAAATCTTCGATCTCCCGAAGGTGCATTTTATGCTTTTATTGATATAACTGGAACCGGAATGAATGCAATTGAATTTGCAGATAAAGCATTATCAGAAGCACGAGTACAATTAATTCCAGGTTCTTTAATTCAAGGAGGAGAGGGCCATGTTCGAGTATCATACGCAACTGATGAAAGCCAAATTATTGAAGGAATCAAACGTCTCAAATCATGGTTGATATGAATCACGATTAGAATGGGGGAAGGAATTCTCCACATGTTTCTGAAATTCGGAGTAATTGATTGTATTTTGAAGTTCTATCAGATCGAGCAGGCGCTCCAGTTTTTATTTGACCAGTTCTCGATCCAACTGCCAAATCAGCAATTGTATCATCACTAGTTTCTCCAGATCGATGACTCATGATTGTACCTAACCCATTGCTTTTTGCCATTTCTATGCATTCAAGAGTTTCAGTTATTGTTCCTATTTGATTTGGTTTGATTAGAATAGCATTCGCAGATCGGCGTTCAATTCCATCACTTAATCGATTAACATTCGTTACAAATAGATCATCGCCTACAATTTGAACTCTATCTCCTATTTCTCTAGTCAATGATGACCAAGAATTCCAGTCATCTTCACCAAATGGATCTTCAATAGAAATGATTGGATGTTCATCAGCCCACCTTGCGTAGGTTTCAACTAAACTTTCTCCACTAAGCACTTCACCATCCATATGGTATCCATCATCATGAAGAAATTCTTGCGCAGCGACATCCAATGCTATTCCTAATTCATCACCAGGTGAATAGCCAGCACGTTCAATGGCTTCAGATAACAAACTAAGCCCAATTTCGTTAGAAGGAAGATTTGGAGCGAACCCACCTTCATCTCCTATTCCTCCAAGCAGCCCCTGTTCTTTTAGAACAGATTTCAATGAATGATAAGTTTCTACACCTGCTCTTAGAGCCTCAGGATAACTATCGAATCCGTGAGGTACAACCATGAATTCTTGCACATCGACATCACTTGCTGCATGCGCTCCACCATTCAGAATATTCATCAAAGGAACTGGTAGGCAACCACCTGACAACCCTCCAATATATCTCCAAAGTGGTTGAGAGTGTACATTTGCCCCAGCATGGAGGCAAGCCATAGATGCCCCCAATGTTGCATTCGCACCAATATTAGCCTTATTTGGAGAATCATCTAGATCTAAAATACATTGATCAATAGTTGTTTGATCATCAACCCGTAATCCCACCAACGCATCTTGAATTGTTTCAATGACATTTTGGACTGCATTATCGACACCTTTGCCCATCCACCGTTTACCTCCATCACGAAGTTCTACAGCTTCATGACTGCCTGTACTCGCACCTGAGGGAACAGCCGCCCTCCCAGCTAATGCACCATTTACGAAACAATCAACCTCGACAGTAGGATTACCACGAGAATCGAGAATAGATCTTGCATTCAAGCCTGTAATGTAAGCGTCCATGGTACTCGCTTTAGCCGTAGGTTCATGAATAACACGAAGAATCATGTATTGAGATATTTGAGCCAACGAGCCGTTTTTGCTTGTAATCCAGGTATATCTGTTTCCGAATTTGTATGTACTGCCCAGTTGAGATGTTCATTAGACGGAGAAATAGAAAAAATTTCAGCAGAATATACTGGGATATTTTCTGATGATTGTTTAATCTTATCATTATGGTCTACAAAACAATGGACTAAATGCTTTGGATAATGTTGCATCTTTCTATTATTGGGGCAGAAATGGATGATACTTTTAGGGAGGAAAATTAGAGAACATCCAGTTTCATCATTTATCTCATGATGAACAATATTAGTTTCACCCAACATTGCTGTAACATCCACTGTATACCAAGATTGAATTCGAGGGTCTAAGTCGAGGTTAGCAATCTGATCAAGAAAATCTTGGATGTGGAACTGACCTACCTGGTTTTCCGCCCCCATGGATACTTTACCTAACGGGTCTCATATGAAGCCAATGGATACTAAAAAACAGATTATGACGATTGCCTTCCTTCAATGGAAGCGTTTAGTAATGCGATACCAACCAAAACTCGCCGATCAATTTGATGTCCCTGAGGAATAGTTACAACAGTACGTCTGATAAATGGATTAAATAATTGATTCAATGTAATTTCTGCAGTTCCAGGAATTTCCATATGATATCGAGCAGGAATCCATTTACCGAATGGAACGAACCGTCTAACTAGTGCGTTACTATCTTCAATCATTTCGCCATATTGATTTCCATTTACATCCAACAATTTCCAAGTATCTTTCAATAATGATTTGAGACCCTTTCTTTTTGCTGATCCTAAGATTTCCCCCGATGAAACATCAATAATATCGTATGTCGCTGAAAAATCAATTATATTTCTTGCTTTAATATTTAGAAGAGCTGTAGTGCATGATTCATCTGAATATAGAAAAATATCTTCCTTCAATCTAAATCTTTTTTGCTTACAATAAGCGACAATATTTCCCTCCATGTCCTTAAACCAAAATTTACCTCCGAAAAACCTCCAAAATTTTTCTTGGATCAGGTATTGATTCATTTCAAATAACGGGTGCATATACCCGTCTCACTATACTTTATTGATAGACTTCTCGCCGTTTTTTGTTTATCTTGTCGATTTCTATTCCTCGTCGTTTTCATATAGAACTGGATGCACGCTCGTTTAACGCACAGGTAGCAAAGCCCGGTTACGCGATGGACTGCAAATCCATTTTACAGGGGTTCGAATCCCCTCCTGTGCTCCATTATTCTTCTTCCAATCTATTTGTAAGATGACGCTCTTCTAACTTTGCCCACCCATCTGAAATATCGGTTATATCGTCCTCAATTATTGCATCTTGAATTACTTCACGTTCAGATCTATCATCAAATATTATTGTAATCCAAATTTTCTTATTTGTATTTCTTGCTAATATGGCTTGTATCCCCAATATGATTCCAATTAATGATATAGATAACAAACCAATTCCAAGTTTCCAATCAAACATTTCTTGATAAGAACACATCGTATTAGCATCACATTCTGGAAGATTAAGAAGTAAATTTCCACCACCAAATGCAGTAACCGTTGCTACTAGCCAAACCAATCGTTCGACGGTCTTTGCAGGCGTCTCCATGGCATCACATACCGATTACGTGCATGAAATGAACGGAGATTAAAAGGTCTCACGCATTAATTTGTGAATTTTGTAAGGAAGAAGAGCACGATTTACTGGAGTTACCTCAAGAATTCGAGCATCATCGCGTCGCCTAATGTCTTGAAGTAAAGGATGTCGTGATTTTTTTGCTAGAGTCATTACTGTAGGTTTGTCTAATTCTAATGCGGCTCTTACAATCTTGACAAATTCTTCGGATTCAACACTAAATTTACCAATTTCATCAATGACTATTACTTCTGCCTTGTCCATAGCATGTTGTATGGCTGGAATTGCTACTGTATTCATGGTGTCCGTGTCTATTCCAAACCCAAAGACCCTGTTCCTTGAATCAATATCTTTGTGTGCCATAATTGCCTCTTCTTGAGTAACAATATCTATGCAACGATATCCCTTTCTTTCTCCATCTTCGATTAATGGCTCAGTTCTCATTCCTGCAATAATTAGGACATCAACTGTACCTTCGCCACGAGCCCTAAGTTCACTAGTCCTTTCGTTAACTAACATCTCCACGACTTTTTGCATCACAGCGGACTTACCGCTGCGAGGAAGCCCTGTTATTCCGATCTTCGGATGAACACCCATTCTTAGTCTTCGCCTCCGAACGATACATCGCGCGTAGCCTAACGAAGATTGTTCACCTCTATGAACCATCCTCCTGTTCATTGATGATTAGTTATCAAAATCTGTTTCTAGTTCTTAGCCGAATTTTAAATGAATATTTTATTCATTGTCATCAAGTATATCGTTTTCATCAGTTTCAACTGCTAAATTTAACCACTCTCTTGAGTCTTGTAACCACGTCCATCCCTGATCAACCCACTTAAAGATTCGATTCAGATCCTTTTCTCCCAAATCACAGTGTTTTGCTAATTCTAGAAGAAACTGAATTTCTTCTTCTTGAAATTCACCATCACACGCTCCTACAATTGTTGCATCACGTAACGCTAACCTCATTGCAACGTTACTCATTCCTACAACTACATTTTCAATATTCAATTTTGTTTTCAACTCTTGTCTTAACAAATCTCTTTTTCCAGGAGGAATCAATGCTCTTCCCATTGCAGCTTCGATGGCAGCAGTTTCTTCCCTAACCAACGTTCCATCTGCTCCAGCCATGGCAATTAAGATTCGAACATACCCCTCTCGATCTTCATCTTCTAGAAAATCAATAGCGTCAGGTAACACTTGGCTCCCTCACGAAGCATCAAGGATCTTTGTTCCGCGATCCATCCAATCGTATCCATCCATGACCCAATCAAGCAAATTATCAACTACGGATTCTTCCATTCCTAATCCAGTAGCAATTTTTATGAGCACATCAAATTCGTCTTCATCTACAGTTCCATCGGCGGCAGACATCATTATAGCATCACGCAATGCTAATTTTCCAGCTCTGCCATCAGAACTAGTTTTCAAGTCTTCAAGACATTCAGAAAGTGTAGGTGGATTCTGGAGATAATCACGAATAGCAGCTCTTTGATTTGGAGATAGTAAAGCAGTTCCCATTCGTTGTTCAAACATAGCCATTTCATCGACAGTAACATCATTATCTATCTTTGCAATGAATGCAAGAAGTTTAGCATAAGCAAACCGTTCGTTCTGTGGGAGGGTGTGCAGCGTGTCTGGAAGCATACCCCTCACCTAGCCTGCCCTCACATCAATCTAGCGTCCAGAAAACATCAGTCATCCCCAGTCTCTACATCAGATGGTTTACCCGTTAGGATATTTCTTAATCGATAATTATCTGATTGAATAGCCTCCATCCAATCATATTTCACCCCTAATTCTTCAGCCAATACTCTCAGAGCATTGCTATCCTTTGGTAGACATTTTCCACCAAATCCTCGATTCAATCCAAAAATAGGATCTAAATGCGAATCTCCGATTGGTTGAGCTTGAGTGGACGTAATTATCTCTTTTACTTTGTACCAATCTGCATTTAACCCAGTGCAAATATCGTACATTTGATTAGCAAAAATTACCTTAACAGCATAAAATGTATTTTTTGCATATTTGACCATTTCAGCAACTGATGGGTCAACAAAAAATGTCTGATCCGTTTTCAACACTCCGGCATCAATGTGTTGTTCAAAAACTCGTTTAGCAACATCTTCATGATGCGTTCCACAGACAAGAATATCTTGATTACCAAAATCTTCTAAATGACGTCTTTCAACTAAAAATTCAGGAGAATATGCGATTTTTAGATGTGGATACTCATCATGAAATTTTTGAGTTGTACCTGGAACAACAGTACTTTTTATTACTGCAGTAAATCCATTTGGTAATTCATTTAATATTGACTTTACAATAGAAAGATCACATGACCCATCGGTGTCTGACATTGGAGTTGGGACTGCGATATATGCCATATCCACATTATCTGTCACATCTGATAGGGTAGTTCCTCTAACAGGGTCGTGAATAAATAATTCATGAATATCTGAGAACCAATGCTCCATTGCTCCGCCAACAATTCCAGCACCGATTATCCCTACTTTCATTTCATCACATCCATTTTATTGCGAACCAAAAGGATCAGGATCTCCAGGGCGCAAATTGCATGGTTCCGGAGAGAGTAATCCCTCTTTTGCCAACTCTGCAGCACGAAGTAATGCATCAGGAGTCCCACAATCCAACCATTCTTGATCTCCAAGGTCTTTGAGATGAATATCTCCCATTGCAATGTATTTGCGATTTAGATCCGAAATAGAGAAGCCATCAGATTCAGTTGCACTCACTTCATCGAGAAGATCCCAGAATCTTTCGTCATAAAGATAGATTCCACCGATTGCAATATTGCTAGGAGGATTGGCCGGTTTTTCTACGATGTCTGTCAATTTCCCATTTTCATCAAAAACACCTACGCCAAAAGCCCTCGGATCACTTACAGATCGCCCCAGTAAAAGACAACCAGGGGCATCTTCTGATTTTTTCCACATATCTACTTCTTCGATTAAATCAGCTGTAGTAATATTATCAGAAAAATACACCATCAAACGACTACCTTCGACATGAGGTCTAGCCAAGTTAAGCGCATACGCAACTCCCTGCGGCTCTTCTTCGATTACATAATGTATATTTTCACCAGGCAATCCTACACCTACATGTTGCGCAATTTGTCCGATAAACCGATTTCCAATGATAGTGATATCTTGAATTCCTGCACGTCTAATGAATCCGAGAGCAAAATCAATGACGGGCCTTCTATGAAGAGGAAGCATTGCTTTTTGCATATACCTGGTGAATGGCAATAGACGAGAACCGTGTCCACCGGCTACGAGAATGGCCTTCATCGACTCCGGCATATACTTCCCTTCTAGTCATGGTTCATGGACTTTCAGAATATTCTTCTGAATTAGATGGAACCGGACCTCCAAAATGACCTTGTCCAACTAAATCGCCCAAACGTTCAACTCCGGCTTCAATTAATTCGGGATCATTTCTTTCAGCTCTTTCCCATGATGTCTGTGAAATTTCAGCAGCAACATTGTCAGCTTCAACCTTAATCAATGTACTTCGCTCTAATTCTGCTTCAAGACCTTCGTGTTCTATTTTCAAGTCCATTCCATCAATTGCTGGCATCTTTGAATCAAAGGTGTCAGCGCCCCCGCCAAAAGCAACTCCTTTGGGATCTTTTCCTCTTGTTCTGTATATTGCTCCCCCAGACGAACTAACTTCTTTTGCAAGAGGATCATTCGATACATTATTGATAATTTGATCAACATCAGATTCCACTCTCTCATGATGAGTTTCTCTAATACTTTCATTCGAGTCTACTCTTCGTTGATGATCAGCTGCACCCCATGCAATAATCAATAAAATTGGAAACAATAGAATAAACAATATCGAACTTGGAATACCAACCTGATTCACTAATGGTTCAACATCAATAAGCATGTAGATACTAAAAATCCCAATCAACCAAGTAAGTATCAATGAAATTATTCTGAATATTGTTCGCTGAAATTCTGAATCTAATCTATGTTTCAAGATATCTAGCTCATCGATTTCTGGAGGGGTAACGTGGTCCACCTCATTAGATTTCATGGTCCACAATTATTGCATGTCTTCTTCAAGTGCTCGGACCCATGAGTCAGCAATATTTTTCGGTAAATCTGGTAATGTGATTGTACCTTTTTTATTTGAATCTGAAACCATAACCGAATCAGCAACCGAAATCGTTTGATGCCTTGGTAATCTTGCAATGTCTGATAATAAATCACTCAGCATACCTTGTACAGATCGGTTATTTTCGAAGACTTCTTGATTTACTCTTCTTGCATCTTCCATAGCTTGCGCACGCGTGTTTTCATTTCTTCGAGCGTGCCCATCCATTAAGACTTCAATCATCTCTTTCATCTGGTTCCATTTCTCTGTTTCAAATCTCTGTGATTGCCGAATTCCATCCAATAACTCTTGATTTCTAATCATCATTTGATTTTGTTTATCTATCGCTTTCATTGTTTCTTTCATTGCACTTTCTTGAATAGCCAAGGCTCTTCTTTGTTCATCTAACAATTTCCTTGCTTCAGGGGCTCCAATAGCATCTCTTCTCGTTAATTCATCTTCCAATTCTCTTGAAAATTTATTCAACTTGTCAAAATTAACCCGAATATCCCTTAATTCACGAGATAAATGCTCGGCATTTTTTGTCCGTTCTGAATATAATTGCTTGAATTTTCTATGATTTGATGAATTATACGGCGCATCAACAAGAGTCGTCACAATTATCCAAGTCGAAATTGTAGGTATGGGAGCTGGCCAAAGCGTCCAAAGGTAGTATGCAGAAAGAAATCCAAGAATTATAGCGATTAAACGAGGCATCAATATTCTCTTAGTCTCCAAACTATATTATGAGTGGATGGGGGAACCCCGGGCCCCATTAATCTGCAAAGCCGTAGAGCCCATCACCGAGATGGATAATTTGATTTGAAGACATCAGATGTTCAATTGCTTCTTTGACTTCTTTTGAATCAAAGCCTAGTAAGGAACAGACTTCCATCATTTCATCTTCATGAAGAACAGCATCTTGCGACTCTTCCATTTCTTGAAGAATATGTTCGCAACAGATTCGTAAGATCGGATCATCATCTACAGCATCAATGTCTTCCGTTGAGATTATTTCTTCTGATTGAATCACCACAATTTTGGGGGCAATATCGGACTTTGGTTGTTTATATGCATCAAACAAATTCTTTTGATGAGGGTCATTAATGCGTTTTGAGTCATTCATTTGTCTTTCAACACGTTCAATCAATCGTTCAATTCGATGTTGACGATGTTCTAATTTTAATTGTTCTTCATTGAGTTTTGATACAAGTAGTTCCATTTCTTGATTTGCACATTCTATTAACCAATCATACAAGTTCCAAGAAGGATCTATTCGAAGCATATTTTCCCATAATTCCCGAACTTCTATTGGCAGAGAATCAGGATCTATACGAATTTTTGTCGAATCTTCAGATGACCCCTGTTCATCCATAGCCTACTAACTCATCACCCCCGTCTATGAACGATTCCCTTGTTTTGCCCATTTATGTTTTAGACAGGGGCATTGATGAATGATTACCGATTGGGAAAGTCATGGCCAGCCATCGTATCACAGTTTTACCGGGAGATGGAACTGGCCGAGAAGTTACTTCAGAGGCCCTTAATTTATTGAAAGTTGTAGAGCAGCATTCGCCTTTGTCATTTTCAATTACCGAAATCCCTTGTGGGGGGCAATATTATCTTGAAACAGGTGAAGAGTGGCCGGCTGGATCATTTGAACATTGTAGAGATGAATCTGATGCCATTCTTCTTGGTGCAATTGGTTGGCCTGGAGCTGTTAAGCCGAATGGGGATCTTGCTGGCGGACAAGTAATACTGGGGTTACGTTCAGGCCTCGATTTATTTGCTAATGTTCGACCAATAAAATTGTACAATGGGATTCGGCATAAAATTCATGGAGAATTCAAACAAGTTTGGACTCCTGGACTAGTTGATATGAGTATTATTCGAGAAAATACCGAGGGGCTGTATCAGCCATTACTTTCTCGCTCTGCACACTTGGCTAGAGGAGAGGAATATTCTGGAATTTCAGATATTTCAATACCTGGAATGGATGGAGAATTTGCTTGGGATCCTCGCCCTATTTCCCGTATAGGATCAGAAAGAGTCATACGTTTTTCTTTTGAACTTGCATTACAAAGATCAGGAAATCCTTCTGATGGTACTACAAGAGTAACCTGTGTTGACAAAAGTAATGTTACTCGAGGCTGTCAACTGTTTAGAAAAATTTACCGAGAAATAGCTGCGGATTTCCCTAATATTGAAACCGATGAATCATACATTGATGCGTTTACTATGTGGTTGGTCCGTCAACCTGAATTTTATGACGTAGTAGTCGTTCCAAACATGTTTGGTGATATTGTTACAGATTTAGCTAGTGCACTTCAAGGTGGCATGGGTATGGCAGCAAGTGCGAATATCGGTGATCATCATATGTTGTTTGAACCAGTTCATGGTTCAACACCTAAAAGAGCAGGTAAAGGACAAGTGAATCCAATAGCAATGCTGAGTTCAGTTCAATTAATGTTTGAATGGTTAGGTCGCAGAAAAGACGATCCGGATGCAACTATTGTTTCTCAAATAGTAGAGTCAGCTATTGAAGAATTGATTGCCAAAGGAAATCCATTAACTTATGATTTAGGCGGTTCTGCTTCCACTTCTGAGGTTTCGTTAGCAATATGTGACTCTGTAACTGATAAACTAAAATCTCACTATGACAATGCTTAGTTTAATTATTGAAATTTCTAAGTATTTCTTGAATGACATTTTCTAAATTTTCCTTATTATTCCATCTAAGGGATTTAACTGAGTTTTGCATTAATGTTTCAAGAAGAATCGGAACGCAACGTGTTAACTCATCTACAATAGTTACTGTAGCCATCTGTGCGGTTCTGGATAATGGGTTGAGATCAATGACACACACAGTTTTCCCCATTGCAATAAGTGCTTCACAACGATCTCCATCTTCTAGAGGAACAAGTATTGTATCAGCCGATATTATCCCTTCTGAATGACATCGAGCTCGCGGCCCCTCAAGGTTAGGGATTCTACTATCTGGGCTTCCTCCAAGAATTTCTACTTCAGTAATTTTGTTCTTTATTTGAGGATATAATTTCAATGCAAGTTGTTGTTGTTCCATTAATGTCGAAAGTAAAACCTCCATTCTTTTTGGGGTTCTATAGTAAATGTTGACTTCAATAGGGCAGTTCAATACTGCGGCACAGGCAATCAGTTGCGGTCCTGCAAGTGCAACTGTATTTCCATTGACTGAAATAACACATTTTTCAGAATTTAGTAATCTATATGCAGTTTCCGTAATCGCTAATCTAGCAGAATCACAGGTTTTCTCTCCTAAGAGATAATCGAAGGCTTCACCTCTTCCATGTGCAATCAATGCCGATTCTGCTAACATTCCCTTTGAAGCAGCATCAACTAGTTTTTGTCTAGACAATAATGACTCCCTTCGAGGATGTGATTCTGGGATATCGCCCATATTTTCTCCTCATAGTTTTGATTATTCTGGTATAATTTCTCTAATACCTTCGTCATCCAATAACATACTCATATCAATTGAAGACACTCCCATGTTGAGTTTGCTAGTTGAAATCACATCCACATCGGTTATTTTCCATTCATCAATATCTTCAAATTTTACATTCCCACTTGCTTCTGTGTAAATCCATTCATTGTATCCATGACTTTTCAGATCCATTACAGCTTCTTTTGTTTTTACAGGTCCCATATTGTCTAACATTATTACAAGGGGTCGATTTTCATCTGTCTCCATCATACGATTACACCATGATTTTGCCACAGTTAATGCCAATGAAATAGAGTCAACTTCGATTACTGTAAAGGACCCATGCCAATTAAAATCGGTCGTCTGTATCCATCTCTTCATTGTCTCTTTAGACCGACTTTCATCATCTTCTCTCAGTGCGATTTGGTCGTTCTCTTTGATCATTACAGCATCACCTTTTCGAAGACGATGAGTTAATCCTCCCCCGACATGGACAGCCCATTTGTCTAGAAGTCCCCATGATGTCTTTCGAGTAGATGCCACTTTCATTCCACTTAGCCCCTTTGTCCATTTTTCTGTTAAGGTAGAAATTCCAGAAAGTCTTCCCAAGAAATTTAAGATTATTCGTTCAACTGAGAGGATATCTCTAGGTGTTCCATCAAGTATTAGAATTACATCACCGGATTGAAAGTGCCCTCCTTCCCTGGCTTGCCATGCTCTGTTGATATGGGGGACATGAACATCAAGAAGACGATTAATGACATGAACTCCACATAATGTACCAGCCTCTTTAGTAACAACACGAGCTCTTACAGTAAGTTTTGAGGCACCCACAGGAACGAACCCATCATCTTCAAGTAACGTACGCGTCCAACGATCTATACTTTCAAGGAAAAGTGCTGTAGGTTGATCTTCAAACCATAGCATTCCGCTCTGGTCGTGCGGTAGTCGAACCTTCTCGGCTGTGATCGAGAGGTCCCCAGACTCCGAAGAGTCCGTCACGGTGGAATCAGTGTCTGTCACCATGCCTACGAACCCTATTTCATGTTTGAATGATTCCGATTAATTTCTTTCATCTAATTCACTTGATTTAGTGCAGATTCAGCAGCAGCAAGACACGCTAAGATGTCATCTACTGTACTTCTTAAACTTCTGAGCGAGGTTGAATGCACACGTATTTCCATTTCATCTTGTAGAATTGTAATATCAAAAGAATCAGGGTCATCAATTTCTATTGAGGCTTTGAGTACCTCTAATTCGTCAGGGTTTCCTGCCCAACTCAGTACCGCCTCATGGGACTTCATTAGTTTCCAATTATGGATAACCCATAAGGATGCTCCGACTTTATTGGCTAGTATGGAGGGCCAAGTTTACCCCCCTAGGGCTCTCCTGCTTGATTGGTATGATTGTAATGCTAGAGAACTTCCTTGGAGGAAAAACCCTGAACCGTGGCCAGTTTTACTTTCTGAATTCATTCTCCAACAAACAAAAATGGAGGTCGGACTTGGTTATTGGAAGAGAATGTACGAACGATTTCCAACATTACATGAAATGTCTATTTCTTCATTGGAAGAAGTAATGTTATTGTGGCAGGGTTGTGGATATTATGCACGGGCAAGAAATTTGCATAAATTATCAGTGATTATTGGTTCTCGTGATCCTCCAATTATTCCTTCTGATCCTAAAGAATTAGAGAAACTCCCTGGTATTGGTCCCTATACTTCTGCAGCAGTTGCTTCAATTTCTTTTGATGTTCCAATTGCTGTAGTCGATGGGAATGTAAAACGTGTATATTCTAGGTTAAATGCAATAGAACATACAAATTTGACAGATGTACAAGAATGGGCAAACATCAGTCTAGATGAAACCCGTCCTGGTGATTGGAACCAAGCAATAATGGAGTTAGGTGCAATCATTTGTACTCCACGTGCACCCAAGTGTAATTCCTGTCCAGTATCAGAGAATTGTAAAGCAATATTGACAGATAACCCGACGAAATATCCAGCATCAAAACGTAGATCATCAACTAAAGTGAATGGACATGCATTGGTTATTTCTTCGCCTGATGGAATAGTTTTGTCCCAGCGTAAAGGCTCTCAACTAGGAGGATTATGGGGTGTACCAATTACCGAAGATCCAAATGGCCTTCAGACATTATGTATTGATAATGACATAAAATCTCCAGAAAGAGTTGGTGAGATTCATCATGCATTTAGCCATAGAGATTTTCATCTACAAGTATGGAAAGTAGATGTAGTGAAGGGAGGAATCCGTTCTGACAGCGTACCTATATCACGTTTAGATCAAAGAATTTTGGACGCAGCAGGTTGTGGTGAATCATGACAGAACCAGATTGGGATAATGTACCGTTGATAGCCGGCTCAGGTGGTGTTCTAACTGAAGAAATACGTACATCACATTCTGGTAGAAAGGCATTGATGTTAACCAGACAAGGAAATCCTTCTGAATTTCTCAGTTTATCCAAGACAATGGATATTGATGTTGTTGAGATTATTTCTCAAAAAGGACGTTCTAATCCTCGACTACATTTTGGCAGGGGTCGCCTCGAGGCCATTCGAGACGAACTTAGAATGGCTCCCGAGTCACATCCATGGTTTGGCATTGATTTGATACTTGTCAATGCAAATTTAACACCTAGACAATTAGTAAATTTGACTGATTTACTTCAATGTGAAACATGGGACAGAGTCAGATTATTATTGGAATTATTTACTCAACATGCATCAAGTGTAGAAGCCAGGAATCAAGTTAGAATTGCACGTTTGAATGCAGATCGCAATATTTTACGTGAATTAGTAAATCGTGAAACAACTGGAGAAAGACTTGGTTTTGGAGCTGGGGGTAGAACAGGATGGAATATCGCTCTTTCAGCATTGAGTCGAGAGTTACAAACTCTAAAAAATCGCCAAAAAAGGTATGGAAAAGTAATCAAAGAGAGACAAAGACAGAGAAAATCGAGTGGTGCAAAAACTGTAGGTTTAGCAGGTTATACTAATGCAGGCAAGTCAAGTTTGTTTGCAGCGCTTTGTGGTAAACCAGTTTTGGTAGAAGATAGATACTTTTCTACATTAGAAACTACTGTTGGGAGAATGCAGTTTAGTCCCCGAATTTTATTGGTGGACACAATAGGTTTCATTGATGAAATTCCTTCAGATCTTCTCGATGCATTTTCTGCTACATTGCTAGAGAGTATCGACTGTGATCTTCTATTGCTCTTACTTGATGCATCAGACTCGATTCCTGAATTAATTCGAAAATTTGAGACGTCCAGACGTGAATTATTTGATCGAACAGATCACGATTTAGAGCCATATGATCTTCAAGTAGTTCTAACTAAATCAGATTCATGTTCTGACGAACATCTCGTAGAAGTACAGAGAGCTTTACAATTACTTAGTGTTGAAGATGCAGTTGTAACGTCTTCATCCTCTTCAGATGGAATAGAGGATTTGAGGTCAGGAATATTGACTCGATTACATGGCCCTCCTATTGAGATGCAAATCTCTGACACATCCTTACCTAATGCAAGGCCACTTGCAGCAATAGAATCTCAAATAAGGAGAATGGCAATGGTTCGTGAACGAGAAGTGAATGACCAAGGTCTTCGAATGATTGCATGGATTGATCCTGTTGATTGGTTTAGATTACAACAATCACTGGGATCTAGAATTTCTGAAATTATCAAAACTTCGCAATCTGAATAAGGGGGGGCGCGAATAACCCACCGTGGACGGAGACGAAGTAGTGCCCAAACCGGTCCCACTTTCATCTATTCCAGAGGAAGAACCAGTATTTGCCTCTACAGGAGCAACACTCCTTCTCCCTTCTCAGATGCCACGTGATCCGAGGATGCATGTTGCGTTATTGTTTATTTTATTAGCAAGTATCTTAGGTACAGTCAATGGTTATGATTTCATTGAAGGAGATGGGGGGTTAGTAACTGACAGAGGTTTCATTTACAGTCAAACTCAGACTGCAAATTTGTTGAGCACATCCGCTCCAGGATCTGCAATACTTACTGGTGTTCTTACATTACATGACGGTTCTCCAGGTGTCAATTTCACCATTGAAGTTGTCACTCCAGTTATTGACGAAGATGGGATTCAGAGAATCACACGACCTGCAGCAACTACTGACTCGCAAGGAAGATTTCGATTAGAGGGTCTTAATCCAGGATTAATGAGTATGTATGTAGTAAATATGTCCAATCCATCTGAGGGCATGACTCATCGAATATTATTGTCTCCTGGAGCACTTTTTGAACCATATGGTTTTACGCATCTTAACCTAGATTTTGCTGCTCCTGAAGATTTTGATTTAATTGAACAGAAATCAAATGGTTTGACTCGATGGATGGATCTTAGTGAAGAAGAAAGGGGCAAAGAACTCTACGATCCTACTGCTGCAGCTGTGTATGATATAGCAGGAACGATTTTCATTGGTATATCTCTAATTGCGGTATTCTTTGGGATTACAGGGTGGCGAACGAAGAGTACTCTGTTATTACGAACTGGAGCTGGTTTGGTATTCTTTAGCCAAGGACATTACTACTCTTCTTGTTGTCTAGGATTACTTGCAATGCTAGCAACATTCGGTTTACATGTAGAAGAAATGTAGTTATTGAGCAACTGTAGAATTTCTCATTCGGTTAAACCATAGCATACCTTTAGAGTGATTTTCAATCAAACGAAATGCTTTGGAATGCATCTCAATGGATTGCATATATCCGAAAACTGCAAGATCAACAATATGGGGGGTGTTACCTCCAAAAAACGACTTTTCTCCAATCTCTTCAGTCCATTCATTGAGTAAATGATGCCATAGTTCACCAGGTTCCATTCCAGTTTTCTTGGTTCTTTTTTTAGCAATAATCCCCCACATTATGGGAAAACCTAGCCAAGCATAGATTCGTCCTGTAAAGAAACCAAATCGTTCGTGTTTTGCTACAGATCTAGTTGTAGATAATGCAGAACCAATTGATCCATAGAGGATTGGAATAGTTGCATCTTTCATTTTAGTATCTGCCCATTCCATCCATTTATCTCTACGAACTTGATCGTCCATTTTCCATAGATTTCCATTGTTGTAGACTTCATCGATTCTTTTCATAATCGGAGTAGAATCAACAACAACTTCTCCATCAGACATTTTCCATACTGGTGTTTTTCCCCAATCTCCTGCAAATGAAACACTTTTTTTGATTTTTAGTGGATTGATTTTTACTCTTTCATGAGGAAGATCTAGATGATCAAGAAGCGCTCTAACCTTCCATGTAAATGGACATGTGTTTAACATGTAAAGTGAACCAACACCGTCGCTCATGAAACATTTGAAAACATTCTCCTTTGTGAATATTAGTAAACGACCATACTCAAATGTCAAGAGATAGTTATCTACTCCGTTTTTATGGCAGACGTTCCAGCCTCAGTCATTTCTAGCCTAATTTCAATGGACGGATACGAACAAATGTTAGAAATAGATCGAATTACAGTTGAGTATAGTGTATCCGAAGAAGAACTCTTGCAATTAATGGCTAGTGCCAAAGGAGAATCTCCAGAACCTAAACTAGATCCAATTCTAGATCCATCTTTTGCACGAAGTAAATCTGTAGATTATGATTTGGAACCTACTCAAAATTCGACAGATAAACCCGAAGCATTGCAAAATGCCCATCGTTTTCGTATGGAATACGATCCTAGTGAGTCAGGACGAGCACGTCAATCACAAGTAGATCAAGCAATTGTTTGTACGGAGTGCAGGTCTCCACTTGGAATACCTTCAATACGCCCAATTCGAGTTACTTGTCCTCATTGTATGTATGAATTATTTTTTGAGTAGTAATTAAACTCCCCAAAATCGTCCTTGCGTTTCTTGTCTGGTTGACCAAGATTTCACACCGGTTCTTACCATCCAATAAACAACTATTGCAACTACGGCCAATCCCCAATCGTTGTAGATAACTCCCGGATCTAATTCATATGTTACTCCGCCTGTAATTTGTCTAGCGACATCAAGTCCTGCCTCAGCAAATGCGTAAATGACTACTCCTCCAGCCATAATTTGGAAAACACGTCCTGTTAGCGTACCTCTTCTCCATCTCAAAACTACCATTGACATTGCTACAGCAAGAGAGGCGAGAACAATCCATTGTAATCCACTATCCATTGCTTCAATTGCTATTTGAACGGTAGATAAATCAGAATCTGCTTGCACTATTGTACGATAGGATTCCAAAATTGCTAGTAAACTTGAGAATGATGCAAATGCCCATAGAAGCGATGAAATGATCCCACCCATTGCACTATCTCTCATGTCAAGCATCAAACGTTCAAATTGATTTTCAGCCCCAAGTCCTTTTGCTAGTAACCAAATTCCGACAATAAGGGGCATTGCACCAATTAGAACTCCTCCACCTGGCAAGATCATTCCTAAACCAATTATCATCATGAACACAGATAATGGAACAAGAAGCCGTGCTCTCCATTTAGGATCCTCGATTGCTTTCATGATATAGTAAAATGTACCTTCAATACCCTTACTTTGTCTTACAATAATTTTCTCAACATAATCAATTCGAACTCTACTTTGAATGATTGGCATTACAGCCTCATCTTCTGCTCCGTCTGTAACTAAGATAGCGCAATCTGGTTGAAATTCAGAAATTACTTCTTCAAGCTGTTTTGCAATTGCCCGATCTGAACGAGCCCCTACTCTTTCATCCCCTGTAAGTATTGCAACTTCAACAGCATCATTCGGCTCACCAGAATCTAAAATTCTGTCATGGTGGTGAAGTGCTCCGAGAATTGCATTTGTATCACTCTCTTCTGGATCTGCAAGTCCAAGTCTTAATGCTGCACTGAGAGTAGATTTCCTTCCAATTACTGGCCCTCTGAGTCCTGCTTTAATTCCGAGATCATTGTCTCGATCAATAGTCAGCACAAGGGTCCGGGTCATCTTCTTCGGGTGGAGATAAAAAGTACATCCCTATCAAGGGTTGGCCGACTCCGCAGATTCTTCGTTTGATTCTCTTGGTTCTTCTGCCTGAGACCGATCTCTTTGTTTCCACCAAACATACGACAATGGATGCTTCATTTTCGGCTTATCACAAATGGGATCATCTCCAGGTGAAACAGGACATCTTCCATCCATCTTTAATCGGCTACAACCAGCTGGGGTATATTCTCTGTCATACACATGACCAATCTGATAGCTAGTAGTTTCAGGATTATAGTCAGGTGCACCTTGAAAGAATGAAGCACACTGCTCTTGCTCGATGCCAAGTGCAGCACTAATCGCAGCGAGGAAAAGACGACCAGAATGGTTTACATTTTCTCCCATTGACAATTCTTTAATTGCAATCTCCATACATGGTGGCCAATCTGATCTAGTTGCTTCTCCTGCTTCAAAATTTAGAGTAGATCTTGATTGTAGAATAGTCAATACAGCCCCAACAGGTTCGCTCAATCTTTCAGCAAACTCTTCATCTATTTTTTCCATCCTGTCATCGCAACGTTTTCTCAAGTCTTCACGAATCCTTTCTTTGATTAGTCTAGCTAATCTTTGTTGACTATTTTCACTAGTTGAAGGCCCCATTTCTACCCATCCATCCTTCATAGCCCTGTTTGGGAGCCTCCAATAGTCTCCACTAATTCTAGGACTAAGTTCAATAAAATCGGTTAAAGGGATTGAATAGATGGTCTCCCCATTTTTAATTTCGCTCTGAATATTAGATAAATAAGTAGTAGCGATTTTTTCAAAAATTAGAATATCACTTCCTAGTAATTTATCTGCTCGAGTAGACTCTCCTTCTGCCCATCTTGCAGTAACCCTTTCGTCAAATGTGGCACAAGCGACCATCATTGCATAAAGAAACGAGAGACTTTCTGACATTCTCCCAAGTTCAGTACTCAGATCTCCAGAACTTTGTTCAATTCCATCATCATGTAGGACTGATTCTTTCACCCTCATATCTCCTTTACGACGAATATCAGATAACCATGCGGCTGAAAGTAAATCTTCCATACTAATTCCATTATCAGATAATATGGTTCGAGTATTTTCAGCGGATTGTGGTAAAAACGGATAGCGTGCTAGCACTTTTGCATCATCAATG
The DNA here is from genome assembly GCA_002502625.1 of Euryarchaeota archaeon UBA125. Classification (GTDB taxonomy): domain Archaea; phylum Thermoplasmatota; class Poseidoniia; order Poseidoniales; family Thalassarchaeaceae; genus MGIIb-N2. The sequence continues at coordinate 9,994 of DAPV01000035.1, read as the reverse complement.
AGAGGAGGACGCAACGGCATGGGCATGATTCTCAGGCATGAAGTAACACGGGGGTTCTTCAACGCGACCGGTCTGTACACACCATGGGCCCTCATGAGGTTCGTTCGATTGGAATGAGGATTCAAGATCGAGTTCGAGCCCAGTTTTCATGGCCTTTAGAATCTGATAGAGAAAGTGCAATGATGCTTTTACAGAGTGTTAACTCTCTATCCTCAAAGGTTCCAGATTGGACAGTAGTAGAAAGAGAGAACAGCATTGTATCTCTCCAAGAGAGATTGCTAAATGGTCCAATTGCTGCCGTTGGTGCAGCAGTCGAATCCGATGAGATATTATCGGCACTAAAGTCCAATCATCGATTTATTTTTGCCGATGGTTCAATTGGAATAATTCAAGAATTTGAAAATGAGATTAGAGAAGAAATATGGTCACAGACGTTGGCATTGGTAACTGATGCTGACGGTCATCCACATATTTCTCAAGCAGCGGAACGGGAAATAATGCATATTTTACATGCTCATGGAGACAATGAAGATGATTGGGCGAAATTAGTCAAAGAAATATCAAAGATGAATTCGCCACCTAGAGTGATATTAACTCACCAGACTCCAGATAGAATAGAAGGTATGCTCAATCCTGGAGGATTTACTGATGGTGATCGTACAATATGTTTGATTGGTTTCTTAGGAGTGCCAATTTCAGAAATCAATCTTTTAGGATATCGAAGTGATATTGTTGGCCAATGGTCAGGAGCAACAGATCCAGAAAGAAAATTACGAAAACTAATATTCATGCAAGAGGTCATTGATAAATTGTTAGAGGGGGTGCATGAGTGACTGGGGATAATTCACGAAAGTCCGCGATTACTACTATCGTTACTTTTGTTCTCTTGAACATAATTTGGACAGGAGCACTGACATCATCAGCTGATCAATATCTTATTTCTCCAAATAGTGATATTGTAACAGAATATCGATTCGATGGCCCTGATATTCTAGGAAAAGAAATTCCATTTCATGTGTTTTATGAAATTAATGAGGTAGATGGAATGGGTTCTTCTGAGGTTACCATTGAACTAGAGTTGTCGGACGGAACCATTATCGAAGTTTTTGATGGAAATTCAAATGCATCATCCTCAGAAACATATTCTCTTTCGCCAGGTCCCTCATCATTTTTAATCACAATAAAACAAAATGGACAGGTATATCCAGTCCCTTCAGACATAGTTGAGATTGATCTTAAAACAGAGATGGATCTTTACACTCCAATTAGAATTGAAGGATATGTGGTTGCCAACATACTTGCATTAATGTTGATAGTTACAGACAGAACTCTACGTTCGTGGGCAAAATCCCGTCGATTAAAACGAGGCTCGCCGGTTGTACGAAAATTACGTGAGGAATGGAAAGAAGTCGAAAAATCAATTTCTGGAGGAAATCCAGTTGATGTAGATGATTTACTTTCTGAATCTAATTCTGCTTCAAATTTGATGTCTAAAAGGCGCCATTGGTCTGTAGAAGAAACAGAACCGGAAACGGAAGAAGGAGATCAAGAAATGGAGGATGCGGATGCCGAATTAGAGTCGCTTGATGAACTTGGAGAAGGTGATGAATCTAGATTACAAGGTAAAGCTACACTGGATGAAGATGTAGACACGATTAGCGATTTGTGGGACAAACTAGGCGATGGACAAAACAAAAGACGAGATCTCTAGTCAAAGAAAATCATCTAACGTATAGACCGTAACTCTATCATTTTGAAAGACGGACTCTACACTATCTGCCATCCAATCTACATATTGTTGAGTGTAGGGATCAATTCCGAAATTATCGATTACATGATTGATAACGCCAAGATATTTTCTTACTGCTCCTTGAGAAACAGTCAGAATCAGATTACCCCCACATCGAGTTTCTTCCATTCTACTGGAATGGTGTCCATGCAACCCTCCACTTGCTCCTTGCATTTGGATACATTTTCCTGCCAATGGTAATCTTCTGTATGAATGATTACATTTTGCACATCTAACTTTTTGTCTGCTAAATGCATTCAAATTTCCCCTCACATCTGGGAGTAAATGGGAACCAATCACGGTCGAAGCAACAATCCTTGCATCTACGCTACGTAATTTACGACCAAGGGCTAATTGTGCACTCATTTTGTCGGTCATACTGCCTAGAGTTTTGTAAGCCGAGTTTACTGGACCTGCATCTAATGATTCTAAATCGTGAGAGAAACCATATCCTCGTACTGCGCCTACAGTTCCAATTCGATTGTTGACGAGATCAACTAATTTTTTATCCATAATTTGTCGAGGATGGGGGGAATCTAATGTTTCCAAATAAAATTCCTTGGAATAATTCCATCCTGCATCAACATGCAATGCTTCTTTGTCTAATTCCATTGGATTCAATCTTGTCGTCAATGTCAATGGAGCATCCATCCGTCCACCTCTAGAAGATGGGAGAATAATTCGACTGAAATTCAATAGTCCATCGAGTAGTAGCATGACACAGTCTTCATCTCCATCACAATTTCTTCTCTTTGCTGCATGGAATAATGTGTGGCCATATCCAGCCGATGCATTTGTCCATCCAATAAATCGACACAGCACCCCTCCTGAAGTATGCGGAGCAAGTGCAATACCAAGTTGACCAACCATATCATCGATGGTTTTTGCATTAAACTCTGGTTCCATCTTGTAAAATCTAACCAAGAGATCATCTAGATATTGACTAATTTTTAGTAGATGTTCTCCTCCATCTCTGCTGGGAATAAAATCCTGAGGAAATAATTCTAAGATTTGAGTATCTTCTTTCAATTCATTTCCTCTAATATCGTGGGTGTATCCCAATTCGACTAATTTCTCTACTGATGTACCAATTTCTATTGGTCTAAAATGAGTTACAGGGACATCAATCATATCGTAACGAATGGTACCATCCCTAAATGCAGATACATCATGAATTGCTCTTAGAATTCCTTTCTCAATAGGTTCAGGATATTGAGCTTTGGAAGTCAGTCCCTTCATTGCCTTGATTCGTTCAGGTAATCTGTCAAGTCCAAGTGAAATTCGCTTGACTTCTAGGATATCAGCGAGAGGAATAGTTGTTAATTCACCCAATCGATTTCGAAGATGCCCCCCACGTCTATCTGCTGGAACAGTTCTACCTCCACATTCTTGAGGTTCATTTGGTATAGTTCGATGATGACATCGAATATGGGGAGTTTCTCTATCGCATCTCAAGCATCTTCTAGGCCCAACAGTTACTCGAATAGATCCTTCTCTAGATACTGCAGTTGCCAACAATCGTTGTGGGCCACCATAATTTTGGATTGGATAGAGTGCATGTGCTTTCTGCTTCATTTCTCTGGGCGCAGACTTCTCTGGACGACCCATTCGACAACCAACTCGACATGGAGCAGCATCTATCCACTCCAATGAACTAACATTATTTACAATCCAAAGACTATTCATCACCTCGTTTTCATCAAGTTCAATTTTTGCATTATTCAGACTTTCTTCGTCATCTGAACCAAGATCTTCAATTGCCTCTTGTGCCTCTTTACCTGCTAATTCCGTTGCTGCAATATCTTCTCCTCTTTGCCTTGCTGCAGTTTCTGCTTGAATCCTAGCAGTACGTCGTTTTTCATCTAATATTCTTTTTCTCTCATTCTCTAATTTAACAATATTTTTTGCATCATCAATACTATTTATTTTGGATTGGATTAAATCTCTAACATCTTTTCCTTCTGTGATTTTTCCATCATTAATCGAAAATCCAAGACCATGTAATAGGCCATTCCAATTTCCTTCGATAACAATGTCATCACTTTCGTGTTGATGTGAAATCCCCAGACACATTAGTACTGATTTTACTAGTCCATGTTGATTGAATCCTAGATTTGGAGATATTTGTTCTAATTCGATTTTAGAAATTTTGTACTTTCCTACATCTAATATCTCTGTTTCTTGATCTGATGAACTATCCTTTCTTCTAAGATTAGTTTGATTGTTAGTAATTATGTCAACTATTGGCGTACTTTCAATGATCATTGGTGCTGTCCATCCAAGAACCGCATCTGGGATTCGTAAATTTTCATTTCCGATAATTGCCTCACTTAATGCATCAATGAATTTTGGTAGTATGAAAATCGGCAAATCAGACCATTGTGGATTATGAGATGGATGAATACCTATATTCCAACGTTTTGAAATTTCAATTGCTGCATTCCAATCAACGTCAATATGGCGAAGTGAATGGTGCCAGTCACGTAGCTGCCACTCAACTTCCAGTCTCTCAGATTTACTTCGTAATCTTCGCTTTAGTTCCCAGGGCGGAGATCTTTGACCGTCTATTTCTTGAAAACTTAAAATTGATTTGAGAAAATCCAAATCATCCTCATCTTTGATTGAATCCAATACATCGGATGCCCACCATTCTGAAGTAAATGCAGATGGAACGAGAGTCTTGTTGTTTTCTAAGAATTCACCAAATCCTAGCATCAATTCACCATTGTCCCAAATGGCTCGTACTTGGTCTTCAATTTCATTCCATTTTTCTTCTTCATTCACTCTGACGAATGTTCCATCATCTAAGAGTACCATTGGGCCATCTATCTCAGTACATGGTGTTACAGCACATGCTTTACCTGGGCGTTCGATCTTCATTTGTGTCCCTACAGAAATGAATGAACTCATTGCTTTCATGGATACCGGATTCATTCCAGCAGCAGCGAGTCCGGATGCTCTAGGCCTTCCATATCTTAATCGAAACCCACCAGGCTCGTTCGGCATTCCAAAAACAGGACGACCGGCAATGATATCTTTCATGAATCTAGAATCAGTTTTGATTACTTTTGATACAAATTCGTTTTTTCCCTGAGAGTCTGATTTTTTCCCTCTATTCGCAAATTCACTGATGAATCCCCAACCTGGAATTTCTAGTCGTTCAACATGTTTCTGAATCTTTGGTGCTTTGAGACATAACCCTTCTCCAATTACTAGAAGAACACCTCCTCTTACTCTCCCGTCATCGATATTCCTTACTTCTCGATAACCTGCACACTCGATGTCTTCTGTTGATTCTCCATTAATCATCACTGGACATGACTTTACGATTACATCAATTTCTTCGGGAGTAGGTTTGTATTGCATTCCTGCACGATATAGTCCAAATTCTTCCTTGACTCGTTCAACTTCTGCAAATGTCGGCTCATATTTCGCAAGACCTAATTCTGAACGAATCATATCACCAATCAGAACTGCCATTGCTTGAGCAGTTCCCCCAGCAGCTCTAATCGGACCACAAAAATCGATGGATAAAAAGGTGGAACCGTCGACATTATTCAACAATCTGACTTGACCGATTCCTTCCAATGGAGCAACCAAGATAGCTTCAGTGAGGATAGCAAGACCTACTCTCAAACCAGAATCGATAGAACGTTGTTGATCTCCAGTTCTTTCCATCATTTGGTTAGAAACCTGACATGCAATTTTGATTGCAGTCGTTTCGCGATCTTCTTCCTGCAACATTGTTCTGATGCTTTCAGCAATTTCGAGACCATCTAGATATTCTTCTAGTAATTTTTCTGTTCGATCAGCCAAATCTATTGCTCTTGGGATTTCTATCTCAGTAGCAAAATCAAGCCCCTTCTCCCTTGCTTCACTTGCAAGAGTATACAGCCTCTCAGTTTCACTATCCAATTGATTGTGGTATCTTTCCATCTCGGATTGGAGCCTTTCTTCATCGAAAGCAGAGGTTCCAATGCCGCTCATTCCCAACCCTCAGGAAACTATTCTGTGGAATGACGCTACATGAACAAATCGCTAAATGGCTGGGAACCTTCATTCATCGTCTAAGTTAGGAAGTAACATGGCAGAGTCAACAACCCCTGAGAGCGCTAGGGCCACTTTAGCAGATCGTGTTAGAAACCTAGCTTACTTGTATCAGCCAGATGATCCATTTACTCTTGCGTCTGGTAGAGTTTCTCCGCATTTCTTTGATATGAAACCAGTAATGTGTGACCCCGAATGTGCTCACTTGCTTGGAGTTTTGATTCATGATAAGATAAACGAAATTGGATCTATTGATGCAGTTGGAGGATTAGAATTGGGAGCAGTTCCATTGACAGGGATTGCTATTGCAAAAGCCCCTTCAGGAAGTGGATTGAGGGGATTCATCATTCGAAAGGAGCCCAAGGGAAGAGGAGGTCGAAAAACCGGAAACCCTCCAGGGATTGAAGGCTCTACACTTGTATCTGGAGATAGGTGTCTGATTTTAGAAGATGTCACTACTACTGGCGGCTCAGCATTACAAGCATGCCAACGTTTAGTGGAAATGGGTTGCGAAATTGTTGGTTGTATCACCATTCTAGACAGAGAAGAAGGAGGCTATGAAGCCTTTACAGATGCTGAAATCCCTCTTTATCCGTTACTCACTTTATCTGATATTGTCAATGCATGAGGCTAAATCCTTCCTAATGCTCGCAAGGGCATGGCAGGAACAAACGTCCTCATGAAGACAACAACAGGAGACATCACGATTGAACTATTTACAGATACAATGCCCATTACAGCAGGCAATTTTCTAGATTTAGCAGACAAGGGGTACTACAACGGCCTTCATTTCCACAGAGTAATTCAAGGATTCATGTTACAAGGCGGATGTCCAAATTCCAAGGATCCAAATTCTCCACGAGCTGGTACTGGCGGTCCAGATGGGGGAGGAACATACACAACTTCTGATGGTCAAGCCATTGTTCGCGATCGAGGAGGAAATATTCCCGATGAGTTGACTCAAAAATTCAGCAATGAAATTGGAACTCTTTCAATGGCCAATACTGGCCGCCCAAATTCTGGAGGATCTCAATTTTTCATCAACACAAAACACAACAATTTCCTTGATTGGTTTGGTCCAGGTCAATCCGCTCATCCGGTTTTTGGAAAGGTAGTTTCCGGAATGGATGTCGTAACAGCAATTGAAACAACTCAAACTGGATATGGAGATAGACCTACAACTCCTCAAGAAATCATTTCAGTTACTCGAATCTGAGTGATAAAAATGGCTGGCCCAGTGCTGGTAATACATGGAGGTGCAGGGGGCGATGGTCCTTGGAAAGGCATGACTTCTCTTGATCCGGGTCGAATATCTTGTATGGAAAATGTGTTGTCTACAGTTGGTAAATTTCTTTCAGAGGGCATCAGTGCTCTAGAAGCAGTTACAATTGCTGTAGAGATGATGGAAGATGAACCATTATTCAATGCTGGCAAAGGGTCAGTATTGGATGAAAATGGACAAGTTACGATGGATGCAAGTATTATGCGAGGTTCAGATCAAGCCGCAGGATCTGTAGTTAATGTCTCCAAAGTCCGTCATCCTATTCGAGTTGCAAATGCATTATTGCAACGTGGTTGGCCAGTTATGTTGAATGGAATTGCTGCAGATAATTTTGGGATTGAAGCAGGCGTGGAAGCAGTAAATGCAGATTTTTTGGTTACAGACCTCCGTCAAGCTCAATGGAAGAAATGGCATGATACTAGAGCCGCTATTGGCTCAACTGATGAAGACGATTCAGTCTTAGATCATGATCTTGAAGGAAGAGTTGAGACTGAATTTAGTGACGAACCCCAAGGAATGGGAACAGTAGGAGCAGTTGCGTTAGATGTTTTGGGAAATCTTGCAGCAGCAACGAGTACTGGAGGGATGACTGGCAAACCTTCTGGGCGTATTGGAGACACGCCAATCATAGGAGCAGGAACGTGGGCTGATGAGAGAATTGCAATTTCTTGTACGGGAGTGGGAGAAGCATACATTCGAACGTGTGCTGCCCACGAATTAGCAATACGTATGAGAAATGACAATTCAAATCTTGAACAAGCATCGACACAGGTGTTAGACATGGTAGCACCATTTGGTGGCCGAGGAGGATTAATTTCTGTCATGGCAGACGGAAGAGTATCCCTCGACTTCCAAACCACATTGATGTATCGAGGAACTTGGAAAGAAAAGCAAATCGAAGTAGGTATAGGCCCTGAATCAATTTAGATTTGCTTTTTTTGAAACATTCTACTGAAGTATATTTTCTATATTGAATATATATTTTTATAACTCAACCTCGCATGCCTCTGATGAAAAGTATATAGCAACATCACATCTGCGTAAGTCATGGACAAACCTCGTGGTCGAAAGTCCGAGATTAGACGCCTTCAATTAACAGGGGGCTCAACATATATCGTATCCTTGCCTAAACGTTGGGTTAAGGAACATGGTCTTGTTGCCAAAGATCAGATAAGGGTTGAATGGAGGCCATCAGGAAACCTCAGAATTATACCTGAAACTTCAATGATATCTAGACGGCGTGAAGTCGAATTGACTTTCCATGAAATACCTCCTGGATTAATAATAGACCATCTTATTGCAGCATATCTATCTGGAGCGAGCATAATTCGAATTAGATCAAAGAGTGGTTTTGATTCCAAGGATAGGAAATTACTTCGCCGATTCATCTCCTTAGGCAGGGGTATCGAAATTGTAAATGAAACCGAAAAGATGATTGAAATCGAATCTTTGGTTAACGCTGGAAGTCTTCCAATTTATTCTTCTCTGAATCGTATGTATTTACTTGTGAGGACCGCCCTAAAAGACGTATTTGAAGCAGTGTCAACTGGAGACATATCATATATCGAGGACATAGAGGAGAGAGAAAATGAAGTCGACGCTTTACGTTTACTTATTGAACGTCAAATCGGGCAGGTCTTAGAAAGTGCCTATCTCGAGGATTCTGCTGGATTAAGTCGCTGGGAAGCATCTGCATTGGGAAATATTGTTCGTACGTTCGAAAGAATGGGAGATCATGTTTACACTTTGGGACAATTGGTAGTAAACCGTAATGATCAAACAAATGTGGATGTAAATGCCCTACCTTTTTCATTAATTCCTTCCTGGCTAATGGCATTGAAACAACTAAATTCTAACATTAAAAAACCTAACCTCTCAGAAGTCCATGAAGCTAAGTTGCAACTTACTCATGACATGGCTACCCTATCCGAGTTCGAAGATGCTATGTGGAAACAATCTGACACAGTAAATGCAATTTACATGAACAGGTCTTCAGAATCAATCAGAAGGTTATGTGCTTACGCTAGCGATATGGCTGAAATTGTATTGAATATCCATGTACATAAAAACTCGAATATCGTTGTTTTTGAGTAATAGTAATTCAGATCGCTTAATAGTTGTAAAATTTGTTCTTTTACACTCTATATTCGTAACAAAATTGTGTAAAAAACGGCCCCTTCCTCGTTAAAATCAATTCACTGGATTGTAAACATTTATTCTATATAGTATTATATTGAATCTATCGGACTACATGAAGACATGAACAAAACTCGGGCAAATTGCACGAGAGTGAAAACTATGAACAAAAACCTTGCAAGTTTAGCAATGATTGCGTTAATGCTCGGAATGGCCTTCGCAGGCTGTTTGGGTGGAGACGATACGACTGACGATCCAGCAGATACCACTGGCACAGATACCACTGGCACAGATACCACTGGCACAAATACCACTG
>DAPV01000035.1:0-123 GCA_002502625.1 Euryarchaeota archaeon UBA125 | reverse complement strand
ACTGGCACAAATACCACTGGCACAGATACTACTGGTACAGATACCACAGGTACAGATAACACCACTGGGACTGATAATGGAGGTGGAACAACAACTATCGATGTTGGAACCATTACTTGTGGT
>DAPV01000053.1 GCA_002502625.1 Euryarchaeota archaeon UBA125 | reverse complement strand
CGAGAGCATTGTTTTGATACTCGCACTCTGAGTTGCCATGGATGGAGAGGGGAGCGGTATAGAAATGAAGGGTTCGCTATTTTTTCTTATCTATACAGTAGGGACAATATTGTTCAATCACGTAATCTTCTGACTTTTGTTCCTCTACTGAAAGTGGATTTCGACACTCAAAACAAAGGACGTGATCAGTTTCTTCTAATTTTGGATTTACAGATACTCGTTTATCGAATACGAAGCAATCTCCGTTCCAATGTGCTCCTTCACATTCTTTGAAGTAGCCAAGAATTCCTCCTTTAATCTGGTACACATTTTCCCAACCCTGATTTTCCATTACTACACTTGCTTTCTCACATCTGATTCCTCCAGTACAGAACATCACTACAGGTGTTGACTTGTCTTGTTCTAATTTCTTAGTAGCTTCAGGAAATTCACGGAATGACTTGATATCTAGATCGATAGCATTTTCGAAAGTACCTACTCGTAATTCGTAGTCATTTCGTGTATCTAATATCATTACTTCTTTTCCTTCATCCAACCATTTTTTGAATTCTTTCGGTTGAATGTACTGTCCTTTACGTTCAGCAGGTTTTATTTCATCCATCCCTAAGGAGATAATTTCATTTTTCAGACGAACGAGCATTCTCTTGAATGGTTGATATTCAGAGTATGAGATATGTAGAGCAATGTCTTGAAAGCGCTCATCTGTCTCTAAAAATGATACAAACTGCTCTACAGCTTCATGAGTTCCTGCTACAAAGAAATTTATTCCATTTGGGCTAAGTAATACTGTACCTTTTAGTTCAAGTTTTAGACAGATTTCCAAGAACGGCGCTCTCAATTCATCTCTGTCAGGAAGATCAATGAAGCGATATCCTGCAATATTGACGTAAGTATCTGTTTCGAGCATGCTCGATGCGGCTATACCCTCCACTTCCATCGGCTATTGGGTATGGTCGCTTATTCTTCAATGGAACGGAAATCAGATACAATTGTCCATGCTTCAATTTGATTTTCTACCCATCGTGAGGTTTCAGAGTCCATATTGTTCATTTTTCCACATGTACATTTGAATCTCCAAGTCCCCCCTCGATTACCTTCCCTCACTCTTGTTTGAGTTATATTCCAACGACCGCACATACATCTCCATATGCATGGTTTTCTTGCTCTTTCCATCTTTGTTTCATATCTAATCCGTCTTTTTCTAGACATGAATGTAATTGAATATGGTATTCTTATGCGGTTTGGTCCTAGAGTACCTCTCCACCACGGGCTTAATTTTCTCATCAATCTATCTCCTTACTACCCTGTTTTGAGGTAGGCATTGGAAATGATCTGATTTTGCATATGGATTGTCGGAATAGAGGGGGGGAGTTCAGAAAAGATGGTGAATGTGATATTTTTATTCGGCGTCAAGTCTAATCATTAGCAGATATTGCTTATCTCGGATGGAATCGATACAACGCTTCCGTCTCGCCTCGATTTTCTTGTTAATTCCAAGTATGGCTTTACCTGTTTTTCTTAATGGTCCTCGATATCTATACCTCTACGCTACTCAATGGTCTATCGAATTAGCAATAATTTCCCTGCTAATTGGATATTTACATGAGAGATATCCGACATGGAATCTTGAGAAGGTTGCGAGTGCTTCACTCGGAGCGGCAATATATCTTGCACTGGGAACAATGGTTGCTTTTTGGGTTGCATTTGCTAGAGTATATTTTCCTCTAATTAGTATATACTGGATTGTCGCACTTACATGGAGTCATATCATACCTCAAGCTATATTGTTTATTTATTTACGATATTCTGATATTCAAATAAGAGTATGGCATGGTTTCCTCGGAGCTCTTATTGCAATAGTGTACTTGTTTATTGATTGGTATCGAGTTGTAATTGATGGTTCTCCTACAACGTATGAATTCTTGATTTGGGAAGGGAATGATTCAATGATAAAATCCTCAATTTTTGTTTTCGGTTCTATACTTCTCTACCTACTTGTCAGGCGAATAAATTTACGATTTCCAGTTAGGTAAGTTTTCGTTATCTTGTAATCTTAAGATGCTAGTTCCTGGAATACATTTGACTTGTTTTCTTCTTGCAAACTCTCCTGGTTCAGCGTTTATGATTGCGATTATATCCCCTCTATTAACTCCTGAAGATGCATCTGGAACATTCATTTTGAACCCAACTACATTGATTACTCCAGTCTTATCTATCATCGTGATTGACCATCTATCTGAATACGTTCCATCAATCATGGGTCCTTTTTGGGATTCTACTGACCAAACTCTTCCAACAACATTGACTCTTGGATGAATTTCAATGATTTCTATATCCGTTGGTTCTGGCCCTTCAGAACGCTCAATACTTGAATATTGATCAATTGAAATTTCTGTTTTTCCTCGCCATAGACTAGGGAGACCTCCACGCACTCTGACTTTTACACCCTTGCGTAGAGATCTAGTGACATTCTTTGGAGCAGTATTCCATGCATTTTTCACAGTAACATTGTCAAGTCCTTGTCTAAGTTCAAATTGAAAAATAACGCCTCCGTCTTGTAATTTTGGCTCTCTAGGGACTGTGAAAATCTCCCCCTCCAAATCTACTCGAGTTACAACATCGATTACAGGAGTCAAGAATAAATCACGTCCCTTCACCCTAGCAGTTTTGTTATTTGGTAGAGATGCATCATACCCACCTTGAGGGCATAATGCGACATATGGGCATGTTTTACATCGTTCAATAGGGTCTTCAGCAGTCCCTATCTGCACTCCACCTTCTTCAAAATAATAAACTGGAGTTGGATTAAGCGGAGCATCTTCTTCTGATTTGACATTACCTAGAATTTGGTATATTTCTTCCAACTGTTTACTGATGAGAATTAATTCTTTTTCATCAGGTGCATCTACAATTTTCCTTTTTCCTGGACCTAAATACCAGATTTCGAGGCCATCTACAATATCTTCTCTATCATGCGTTTCCCACCATAGCCATGAGTATAGTCGTAATTGTTCAGAATAAAGTCTAGATCTGTCATTATTACCCTTTGATGCTTTCAGATCAATAATTCGAATTTTCCCATTCCATCGATAAACTAAATCATATTCTCCTTGAAACCACTGTTCTGGATGTATTGTTTGCATAGAAAAAGAGGGGGCATCCGGATCAACAAACCATGGTCTTGCTATTGCCCAAGCTTCACTCCATGTCATTGATTCTGTACTAATTTCTGGAGGTATATGTACTCCTGAATTAGAAAACCCGTCAGGAGCAGGAAAAGTATCTCTTTGACCCCCTTTTCTCCATTTTTGTAATTCTTCTTTCTCGAGATTTGAATGACAATTTTTCACTTCTTCGAGATGAAGATCTATACCTCGGTGAGCCATTTCAATAATCTCTTCACGATCTAAATCATTTTCATCTCCTATTCTGTTTGGGTTCAATAGCCATTCCATCAGTGCATCATTTGTACACCTTTCCACATGAGCATCAATCCTAGAATGCGCCCATTTTGATAGACTATCTAGGTCGATGGGTCGCTCATTTTCTGGGATTTTTTCTAATGAAGGCCCTATCCAACCATCTCCTCCTTCTATCAAATTTCCTTGCTCGTCTAAGGGTGAAACGAGAATTCTATCTGGTGATTGAGCATGGATCAATGCAGGACTTTCTCTCAAAACTCTAGATACACAAGATTCTACTGCATTTCCTCTTACGATTACAGATGGCAATGGTTCTCTAATCTTCAGGTGATATTGCATCCAGTATTGTCTAGGGCAGCTTTTCCAAGCACCAATTTTTGATGCAGATAGTCGATCCCATCCTTGGACTAAGATGTCTTCCGGTGCTACCCTAGTCGCCGGCATACAATTGATTTAGTACGGGGGGTATTGAACTCAACGTTCAGATTTGATTAATTCTATACTAGTTTGTTTGTTGATTTGAATTTGAGGATTACCTTCTCTCCACCCCAATTCTCCATGATGGACAATTAATTGGTCACCTATTTTAAGAGATTCAAATGTTCTTGAACGATTTGAACCGAATGCTGCGATTTCTATTACTCCTGTTCCATCCCAAAGGTGAATTGTTCTAATCGTCCATGGCCTACCATTACTAGATATTCCCTGATTATTACTCATTGATACAACCTCTCCTGAAACACTTGCCTTTGTGGGTATTAATCCTAAACGAGTCCAATTTTCTTTTTCGTTATAATCTATCATCTCAGATCTGCTATCTAAGAAAATATGAGGAGTTCCTCTGTAAATTCCTGGGTTAGTATTGATGATACCAATATCTCCAGTCCATTTTTTTGGATCTACTACACCTTCTTCTGTTTCTTCAATTGTAATTATTGTATTACCTGCTCTTAGACTTGAAACTCTTACTAATTCTCCATATGAATTCTCTATTTCTTGCCAATAATTATCTATAGAACCTCTTACTGATAGTCTAGATGGGATATCTTTTATTGATAATACATTATTTGGAATTGTAAATTCGATTCTCGGAAGAAATTGTCGAATAGCTCTATCTTCTGGATCAGTAGAATATCCACAAATATCCAGTCCTTTACAATGAGGGCAATAAAGCGGATGCTGTTCATTAGTTCCTTCTAATGATAGCCACGTCCAATCTTGTTCTTTCACCTTTTTCATCTCATTCCTGATTTGTAAAAGTCGTTCTTTTTCGGTGTTCATAGTTGAATCAGGTAGAGCACCAATTTCGTGTATATGCTCATCTAGCAGGAACCATCCTGCTACTGAGTCTACTCTTTGTTCATTAGATGAACGAGTTTGATGCCACAGCCAACGATAGAAATTAATCTGCGCCTCTAGGTTTGGTTGTGGTTTTCCTTTACCTGATCCTGATTTGATATCTACAATAGTTGCATACTTTCTCCACCTATGGACTACATCCATTTCTCCAGATGCCCACCCCTCAGGATGATGTATTCGTTGTGCTGAAGGAATTCGAGGATCTTTCATCCATGGTCTTGAAATTTCCCATGCTTCCCACCAAGAAACTTTCTCGCCAGGTTCAAGAAATCCTGAATTAGAAGCTTCACTTGGAAGCGACTGCCACCTAGGAGCAACTGGTCTGAATGGGTCACCATTTTTTCTAAATTTATCTAGATGTGGTCCTCCTCCTGCATCCAGACATTTTGATGCTTCAGAAATTTGCATTTTCAATCCTGATTTTATTTGTTTTTCTATTGTTGAAATTTGAATATCATCTGGCCCTTTTCCATCCATTTTCCAAGGAGTTTTTTCCCATTCAATCAAAAAATTACTGTATACATTCTTAGCGACAGCAGGAATTAGAGATGTCAACCATTCCTTGATTCCTTCTAAAGAATCTATTTTTTTAGTTTCAACTTCCTTTGATTCATCTACCTCTAAATGTTTCAGGAGTGAGGCAATTCCATGAGGCTTAGAGCCATCATGCGGAGGACTTTCCATAAGTATGCCTACTACTGCATCTTCAAGCAATATCCCTAAGATCATACTTGGTCTAACTGGTCCTCTTAATCCGATTCTTCTCTTTGCCATCCATGAGCGTGGGCATCTTTCCCAAGTAACTAGTGAGCTTCCACTCAATCTATTCCTTCTCCTTCTACCAGCTCCTCCAAAAGGTGGTTCATTTACTGGCATTTTTTTCCCACCCTATGAGGAGTAAAAGTATTCTCCAGATGACTTTTGTTCTCTATCTTTTCTACTATCTTGTTTGTTAATCCTAGGTCTCTTTGAATCTTCATCTCTTCTGAAAGTAATTCCTACATTTTTGAGAAATCGATTCATTCCATTTCTGAGTGGAAGCGGGCCTATTGCATTTCCTTGGACTCCTCCTTCTCCCTCGAAGACAAGTAATGAATCACTGACAATATCGATGAAATAAATATCGTGATCAATGACCATTGCTGCCTTTTCTTTGGATAGCATTGTTCTACGAATTGCTTTGGCTGCTTCCATTCTAGCATTTGCATCTAGATGTGCTGATGGTTCGTCAAGAAGATAAATATCAGCATCTTTACCTAAGCATAGTACTATCCATACTGCTTGTAATTCTCCACCTGATAATTTTCTTACTTGTAATTCAAGTAGTTGATGAACATTAAGAGGTCTCACAACCTTTGTTTGGAATTCCCCTGAATGCCAAGCTCTTCCCAATTCTGTATCTAGCCATTCACGTACTGTTCCATCAAAATTTGGTTTCACATGTTGAGGTTTGTATGAAACCTTGGCATCCATAGTAGTCCATCCACCATCTGCTTCAATCTCCCCTGCAAGCATTTTGACCATGGTGGTTTTTCCAGTTGCGTTAGGCCCAACTACGCCCACGACTTCTGCGGAATGAACAGTACCTTGTTCAGTATTTAGAGTGAATTCACCAAGAGTTTTGACTAAATCTCCCCATTGTAGAATTGGGTCACCAATTTCTTCTGAGCGAATTCTTCCAGTCTGGAATGAGATTGGTTTGTCTCTTATTCTCATATTTTGTTCGACAAGATGGCCATCTAAGTATGCATTAATGGCAACTCTAGTCGCTCTTGAAGGTGTAAAAATTCCGTAACCTGCCCTTTCTCCATAAACGATGTGAACTTGATCACATAGAACATCAAGAATTGCTAAATCGTGTTCTACAACAAGTACTCTTCTACCCATTTCTGCTAATGATTGAATGATTCTTGTAACTCGCATTCTTTCATGTATATCTAGATAAGATGTAGCTTCGTCAAAAAAGTATACGTCTGCTTCTTTTAGTAAGGTTGCACATATCGCTACACGTTGAAGTTCTCCTCCTGACAAAGCTCCTAATTTACGATCCATTAGATGGACTATTCCCATTTCTTCTGCCCATTTCTCTACCTCGTTACGTTCATCTACTCTCTCCAAAAGTTCTCGAACAAACCCATCGAAAATCTTGGGAAGTTTATCGACATACTGCGGTTTTACTGCTACCTTAACTCCTGATTCAGCGACTTGTTCTAGGTAATCTCTGAGTTCCCCCTTTGGATAGCTTTCAATAATTTCACTCCATTCTTTTTCTTCGCCCCAATCTCCTAAATTTGGTTTTAGAGATCCTGAAAGAATCTGTACTGCGGTAGACTTCCCCATTCCATTTTGGCCAAGAATTCCTATGACTGCTTCTTCTCGAGGAGTTGGAAGTCGAAAAACTCTGAAACCATTTTCTCCGAAACAATGAGTCATATCTCTATCAAGTTCTTGAGGGAGATTGATCAAAATCACTGCGTCACCTGGACAATGCTTTGCTCTATTCAGACAGACAGGACATGCAGTTTCAAGAATCTTACATTTTTTGTCTACAACTTGAATGCATTCGCTACCACACATTCCTGCATATTTCTGCAAATATGCGAACGCTGGCATGTTTGGAGCACATCTATCTTCTAGTAGAACCGCAACCCGCATTTTCTCATCTCCTATGTCTTCACTATTGGTAATTACCTGCCAAATTAGGGCTTAGATGTTCAAAAGAACGTCAAGAATCTATGGCGAATGTATAGACTCAATGCAAGTGTGATTTTCTCTGCTTTATTTAATCGGATTCTTTCAGTGAAAACATCTCCATTCACTCGATTTATCTTCTTTAGGATTGAACGATAAAGTCCCATCATAATAGCTGGGCTGTACCTCATTTTTGGCTTTAGCATTGGGAGAAGGCCCAATGCTCGGTCTCTGTATACTTCAATGCGTTCAATGAATTCAGTAACAAAAGGATTCCATCCTGGATGCCCCTTTAATCTCCCTTCAAGAACATCTTCGGAGGTAATTCCGTGTCTAGCCAGATCTTCCGTTGGTAAGTAGATACGGCCTCGTTCTGCATCTTCTTGAACATCTCTCAATATGTTGACTAATTGCATGAAAACACCCCATGCTTCTGCATGTTCTCGAGCTGCTGAGTCTTCATATCCATATATCTCAATACATACTAGTCCAACAGTAGAAGCGACTCTGTAGCAATATTTGTATAAATCATCAAATGATTCGTAACGGTCTCTGAAAAAATCATCTTCCATTCCAGTGATTAAATCATCCATGTGAATCTTCGGGATTCCGAATCTTTGTACTGTGTCTTTCAATGCCAAGAAAATTGGGTCTGTGGATGCTAAATCATTGTATGCAGTTGACAATTTCTTTCTAAAGAAGTATAGTTGAGCCATCTTATCCATGAAACTACTTCTATCCACTACTGGAACACGTTGAATCATTTCTTCTAATCTATTGATATATTCTTGAGCCTCTGGATCTTCTGCTCCATCTGATCCAGGAAATAGGTCTCTATAATCTCCATCAGCGATATCATCCGCTCTTCGGCAGAACGCATAGTAAGCACACATTGCTCTCCTTTGCTCATCTGGAAGATACTTGAAAGAGTGATAGAAGTTTGCTGCTTCCCGAATTGTAAGGGCTTCACAGTAGTCATAAGAGGTATTTACAATGAAAGGAGGAATTTCCTTTTCAAACCAAACTGGAGCATCTATGCTATCAAATGGATTTGAGAGTTCTTCTCCAGACTTTGAAACTCCCATGAATTTTGCAGAAGCACGTAAAGCGTCAAATGCTGTGACACTCACAGCTCGTACTGCTTCGGATGTTAGTTCAACAGCCGATCTCAGTGAACGTATCCCTTGCTCATCCTTATTTCCATGATTTGTAGGGATTTCAATAGTGGTCTTTGAGGCTTCCTCACGGACCGTCTCCCCCATCTCAATCGTCCTCAACAGACTCCTGCCCTATATCAAAGGGTGCGATTATCGCTTGAAATCTATCGATTTGCAAAAATATACTATTTTGATCTATTCTTCTTGAGAAGTCTCTTTGTCCCTCCAGGGATTATAGCAGAAATAATTGAGCGAATCATCAGTCTTTTGACAATTTTTCTAGGTACCTTAACTCGTTCTGAGGAATCAAGGATATTACTCGTCCTGAGTAAATTTACAGTTTTTTGACCGATTAATACTGGTAAAAGACAGGCGATTTTAAGCCGAATTTGTGTACCTGGCAACATCAAAATATATTGTTCAGCAGCATCAAGATGGCCTTGTGTGATATCTAGAAGAGATTGATAGATTGGATTAAATTTTTCATGATTTGATACATCTCTCAATTCGATTGGATTTAGCCCAACTTCTTTCAATCTCTTTAGAGGGATATAACAACGACCAAAACTCAAGTCTTCAGGGATGTCTCTAAGGATATTTATCATCTGGAGGGCCTTTCCAAATCGTATGCCTAGTTCAAACATTTTTTCAGAGTCTGGACCATCTGCTGAAACACAATGAGCCAAAGTCATAGATGTCCAAAATTCTCCTACACTACCTGCTACTCGATATGCATAATCATCGAGTTCTTGGTCGTTCTCAAGTGCAGAAATTTCATCAGAGTCATTAGCTGGACCAAATCTCTGAAGATCTAATGTTTGTCCACCGATTATAATCTTT
>DAPV01000041.1 GCA_002502625.1 Euryarchaeota archaeon UBA125 | reverse complement strand
AGAGTTCCTTGTTTTGAACCCTGTAACAAGTCCTTCTCATTCCAACCAAAAACTTCTGTGATTCTGCCCATTGCTGTTGCAATTCTTTTTGCATAATATTCAGGATCAAAATCTGATTGATTTTCACCTGTTTCATCTTCATGCCAATCAATTACCGTCATTGGACTATTTGATGCATCAGTAACAAGATAACCTACTTTCATTCCAGGTGTAAAATTTAGACCGCGGGCTATACGACTTTTTGCTGCTGAAACGTAAGGCATACTTCCAGGATTCTTGTATGCTTTTGAAAAATATACACTTCCATCAGATCTTAGATGACCTTTACATGAACGACTGATTACTAAATCTCTAGGTTCGAGTTTTCTATCTCTTACATTCTGAATAAGTGAACGAATATCATCTACTGCTTTTGTAGTTTCACCGGCGAGGATTAACTCAAAGGATGACATCATACATTGAGTTAGTAAAACAAAAGAATCTGACCTCCGAACTTCATATCCCCGAATTAGAAGATCTTCCTCAGGCCATACTACTTGACCGAAATATCTCTTCTTCGCCCCGTGACTAAACATAGCCGCTAATGCAGCTTCGAATTCAAGTTCCGCGCCCGATTTACTAAATCGACGAGCAAGGTCTTTACCAAATCTAACAGTAATTTCTCTGGCATCTTCGAAATCAGAACGATCATCGTCTTTCTCATCTGGAATTTTAGTTGAGATTCCAGGAGGAACTGGAGAACTAATGAAAATCGAATCTGTATCTCCATAAACAACTCTTTGTTCTTCAGATTCAAGGGTTGATATTACCGACTGGATATTTGATCTAGCCCAAGAAGTAATCGATGCACCAATTTCTGGATGAGTGAACCGGTAAAATGATGAAGCAAATACTCCGTAAAATGAATTCATTAGAATCTTAACAGCATACTGCATTCTGTCATGGAATTTTACTAGAGAAATATCTCCGGCACTTTTTGCCTTCTTCATCGCATCTTTTTGTTTATCTCTCTCATTCATCAAATCCTGAAGTAATCGGGGGACTAATCCAATTCTATGACTCCGATCTAGATATGTCGTACCGTCAGGAGCAATATTCAAACCATCTTCAGGAGCATCAGTAGAATCTATTCTAGTTGTGAAACAAATATTCTGTTCAATCATTATTGAAGGATACATTGACTTGAAATCTAAAACAGCAACCCAAGGATGTAATCCAGATTCAACATCTTGTACATGTCCACCAGCAATTTGATCACCTCGGCCAACATTTCGAGTTTGAGGGACAGCGATATTTTCTCTGTCTGCTAGACGGATCATCAATGAGTCAATCCATTGACTGGTAGTCCCAGATATTGCTCGTTGAATAGGTATTTTTGAAACTGAAGCTAATGCTTCCTTGCTTCTTATTGCGTGGATTGCATCTAATATTTCAATAGGAAGTATAGTATCCATTATACAATATTTGAGTACTTCATCAGGACGGTTCTTCCATTCTTCATCCATCTTACTTGCATCAATTTCCATTTTTCTTAATTCGGGACGATCGGGGAAAAGTAACTCTGCTACAAAACGTAATGATTCTCTTTGAGGACGAAGAGCCATTCGGGCCTCCCACCATGCATCCATGACACAGCGTCCGGGAATACTCCATCTACGAGATTGGCCACGAGATGGAAGAGCGCGTTTACCATCTCTTAGAGGTCTTCTGCTCCATCCAAACATTTCCAATGAATATCCTTCATCTGAACCTGCTAAATCTGATCTACGTTGCTCGATTCTAGGAAGATCGAAATTATCTATATTGTAACCCGTGATAATGTCCGGATCTTCATCTTGAATAATTCGAGTTAATCGTGATAAGATTTCTTTCTCAGGTCCATCTATGGCATATTCTGTTCTTTTCCCATCACGATCAATTACCACTGCGGCGCAGAGAATATCTGGACGAATAACACTGGTTTCAAGATCGAAAGATGCAATAACAAATGGAGTTCTAAACGGCTCAGTCTGAAGAATATCATTAACATTACAATGCAAAATCATATCTGTTGGATAAAGACCTGCTCCGCCATATTGACGAATTAAATCACCAATTTTACCTCTATCAGAATCAGAGAATCTTGAAACGAAATCAGTAGGAGCTTTTCTTTGAGCCCAAATTACATCTCCTTTAACATCTATATGAGGTCCTATATCTCTCTCCAAAAAAAGTCGGAGTGGGAAAACGACGTCTGCGCTACTAACAATCCATTCTTTACGCAATTTTTCACGTAATTTAGGTACAATATTTGGCTGAGTAACATCCACTCTCCAATGTGGAACTTCACCTTTCTCAGACCAAAGTTT
The DNA here is from genome assembly GCA_002502625.1 of Euryarchaeota archaeon UBA125. Classification (GTDB taxonomy): domain Archaea; phylum Thermoplasmatota; class Poseidoniia; order Poseidoniales; family Thalassarchaeaceae; genus MGIIb-N2. The sequence goes on along the minus strand of DAPV01000041.1, from coordinate 45,122 downwards.
TCGTGATTGATGAATTTTTACTACACGATCATCATTTCTAACATCAGATAACCTCGATTCAAGCATCGAAGGAGATGGAGCATCTGGTGCAGCTATTACCACATGCGGAGATAATCCTTCAACCAAAATTGTGAGTGAAAAACCTTCTTTTGATCTTGCAAAAAGTTCGATAGTTGTACCTCCATTTTTGCGTATCTGATAAGAAGAATCGATCACACAAACCGATCCCGACCATTGAACAGAGGGCGCGACCATAAACTTCGATTATTGCGGCCAGTCATGAATGTACCCAGAATTTTCTAATGATTATGTGGGGGAATCGTTCATAGACGAGTTTTGATTCTCGTGTTCACCGGACATAGTCCAGGGAGTGAGAATCGAGATGGAGATTGACTGGGATAGCCTTACTTTCTCGTTCACTGCAACCGATGTGATGTATCGTCAAGTTATTCCATCAGGATCAGAATGGGGAGATGGAGAGTTACTTCCCTACGGAGATATATCTATCTCTCCTGCTGCTGGAGTTCTAAATTATGGTCAGGGTATTTTTGAAGGAATGAAGGCACAAAGATCAGACGATGGTTCAATAGTTTTGTTTAGACCTAAACAAAATGCTGCTAGATTTGCTCATGGGGCAAGTAGGTTAGGAATGCCCCCAGTTCCAGAAGATATCTTCATTCATGCAATAGAATCAGTTGTAAGAGAAAATGAAAGGTGGATTCCACCAACTGGAAGAGGAGCTTTGTATGTCCGTCCAGTTTTGTGGGGTAGTGGAGCGATTCTAGGGGTAGCACCTGCACCTGAATTTACTTTCATGGTATTTGTTTCCCCAGTAGGTCCATACTTCAAGGGAGGAATGAGTCCGATTTCTCTAAAGGTATCTGATGAATTTCACAGGGCAGCCCCCGGAGGTTCTGGGGGAGTAAAGGCAATAGGAAATTATGCACCTGGGATGATGCCATCAAAAATGGCAAAGAAAGAAGGGTATGCAGAAATTATCTATTTGGATGCTGTTGAACATCGTTTTGTTGAAGAAGTAGGGGCTGCTAACTTTTTCTGTGTAAAAGATGGAGTAATTTACACTCCGGAACTAACTGGAACAATATTACCAGGAATTACTCGAGATAGTATTGTACAATTAGCTAGAGATTCAGGATATATGGTCAATGAAGAAAAAGTTGATGTAGATTTTGCAATGCAGGCAGACGAAGCATTTTGTGCGGGAACAGCAGCAGTAATCTCTCCTATCGGTCGAATAGAACATGGAGAGAAGGTTACCGAATATTGTAATGGCGAAGTTGGGAAAATTACTCATGAATTATATCATTCATTATTAGACATACAATTACGTCGTTCAGAAGATATTCACAAATGGATTCATATTGTCAAAGTTTGAAAATTATCTTCTGCCGAACTTTTTCTTTCTTCGAGAAGATTTGATCTGAGGCCCTTTTCTTTGAGAACGAGCTGATTTATCTCCTTTTCTTGGGCCTTTAGCTTTTGATTCCTCTTTCTTTTGTTTTGCTTCTTCATGACTGGCAAATAAGCTAGAACCAATGGCTTGCATTAATGCCTCTTTAGATTCTGTTCCAGTTGCACTAAATGCATCTTTAGATGAAACAATCAGAAGTCCTTCACTTAATCTAGGCCTCTTAGGATGAGATTTGTTAGTTACTCTCTTCATCTTTCTAATACCGAGAGATTTTGCAGCATATGCAAGTTGTTCCAAATTTGGATTTGGTATAGAACAATCCCGATTTACTCGTCGTCCTTGACGTCGAGTTAATCTAGAGTCAAAATAGCCTGTCCATATCGAAATCCTCGATGGATCTCCAGCCACAAAATCTACCCCGTAAAACATTCGAGTGGACTAACCCGTTTGGGTTCTTCGCTCACTCGTCAACAAGAACGCCGCTAATTACGCCGTCCATTCCAGGTCGGCTAGTGATTCTAACACGACCTATTGATGTCTCAACGATAGCCCCTTTAGTCAGAATATTTCGTCGAACATAGTTAGGATCTGCAGAGTTTTCAACAACATTTGTCATTTCAACACGCTGTGTCTTTCCTGAAGTGTCGCTTACGTTGATCATCTTCTCACCAAGAACGCGTACAGTGACATTGCCACTACGCTTACGGTACACTTTATTCTGAGGTTCTTCAGCAATAAATGCGAAAAGTTTCTCACTTGAAATCTCGGTTCTTCGCTTTCCACGATACCGGTTCGGACGCTTTAGTCGAGCACCCGAAGGCTTGCGTCTAGAGATGCCGTGCCACTGTGCCACTTTGTCGCCTCCGTTTTCGGCCGACCCTCTCTCCTTATTTGAAAGAAGCGCCCAATTCGGATTTCTCAGAAGTTACAACTTCGGCCTCAAAATTAGTAATACAAGTATTATTTTTCCATAAACTGGCCACCAATCTGTCTCCAGGAAACAAAGGACCTACACCCTTTGGAGAACCGGTGAAGATAATATCGCCGGGTTCAGGAATAAAACGAGAATGTATAGCTAGGAATAAATCATTCAAATTGTGAACCATATCAGAAATATTGCCATGTTGCCTAATTTCTCCATTTACTTCTAATTTTATTTCATATGGAATTGATTCATAGGGAACTAAAGTGCTGTAAGGGCCCGACATTGGAAAGGCCTTGGCATCAGTCCACGGCATACCTTCTGACTTGGCTACCTCTTGGGCAGTTCTATTGGTAAGATCTAATCCTACTCCACAGCCATCTGGTTTACCGTCTCTTCCAATTTGAACAACAAATTCAATTTCATAATGCAAAACAGTATTGGGACCTGTATGAATAATTTTGTGAAGGCCATTTACTTGCAAGAGACTACTTGGAGGCATTATGAAAAACATAGGGGATGCGGGCGGTTTCGCCCCCATTTCTTTAGCATGATCTCGAAAATTTCGAAGAACTCCCCATCCTACTGGCATAAACCTCCGAAGAAGAAGGTGCCCTTCATGGGTTCGGCCCAAACGGGAACTTGATGGAGTAGTTGCATATCCAAAGGAATGTGGCCGCAAGGAAAGTGAAGAAAAGAAAGCCGGTACGAATCAAAGTGGTTCGTAAATTGGTTGAGCGTATTCAAGAAGATTTTGATATAGAAGATAACTTGGATGGAGCATTTCTAGAAATAGCAGAATTTGGAGAGTTACAATTACTTCTTGCTGACAAAGATCCAATTATTATGACATTAAAGCGACCTGAAGATCTAGGAATTGATGAAGAAATCACATTTCCAACATTGAGAGGGATATTGAGATGGGATTTAGGGAAAAGATGGTGTGCAGTAGATAGAGGCGCTATTCCGTTTCTAATGAACGGAGCGGATTGTATGGCTGCAGGAATTCAAGTTGTAGATCCAATAATCGAACGTGGAGATTTGGTTTGGGTTAGAGATGAAGAACATGGTAAACCAATTGCGATTGGATGGGCGTTAATGGATGCAGAAACAATGGACAAATCAACCAAGGGTAAATCAATTCGGACTATTCACTGGATTGGTGACGATTTATGGTCAATTGATAAATAATTACATCAGTATTGAATAGGATAAGGAACATCCAGTACATATGAGAACTAGGATTGCCCTTTCAATTTCGATTCTTATCTTTGCATCAACTGTTGTATCTGCAGCTGGTGGAGGGGGTGAAAATCAAGTTACAGATATACAAAATTCTGATATTTCAGAAGTAACATTTTCAGACGTTTTCTATGGAAATCAAGATTTTGACATTAATGTTCAACTACATAATGAGTCTAATATCTCTTCAATTCAAATTTGGACTCAGATTTGTGTAAATAGTGGACTATGTTATCCTCCAAATCCACAAGATATGATGAAAGATAATACTACTGGAATTTGGACTGTGGAAGTTAATCCGATTGATGATCAAACATATGTAAATTGGTATTTTGATTTAATCGAAGGAGACAATGAAACCAGAATTCCAGATACTGGATGGGGATGGAAAGTTTGGTCCGATTGTTGGTTTGATAGTGAAGAGTGGGGTGGAGAGAATTATAATGAAGATGAAGGAATCTGTGGTGAAATTGAAAAAACCCCTGCACTTGGAATAATGGGGATAACCATGAGTATCTTAATTGCCGCTGCAATTATTCATCGTCGTTAATTTGTGAATGTTCAACAAATCGAGAAATACAACGTCTTGCTTCAATTCCCCATGCTTGAATTTTCACATTCCCAGATAATCCGTCATCAGACAAATTCCCTTCTGTGAGTCCAGGTGAAGCTAGATCACTTGGAACAAAGGGGAGACGAATTGAATGATTAAATGTAAGATTGACACCATTATCCTCAATTTTCACCACTAAACCAGAAATTTGAATTTCTCTCTCTTGATTATGGTCAAAGTTTTGTTGTAAAGAACGAAGATGCCGCAATACTGCATCAAAAATTTCTTCTGGAGGGCTTTTTGCTTGAGAGACATCATCTTCTACATCAGAAGCAGGACCATATGTAGATAAAAATGGTAAATCTATTTCATTTTGAGCCATTAAATCATCAAGACCTCTGCCAAGACCTCTTGTGTCATCATTCATTATTGAGACCCCCTGGGAACCATAATGCTTCTAATTCCGAAGAAAGAAGTGAATAATCTTGGCCACCGTGGCTTTGAGGTGCATGAAATTGAATTGGTACACCTTGACTTGGAGATTCAGCAAGACGAATATTTCTTCTAACAGGCGGCTCTAGAACTAAATCCCCAAAAGTCTCTCTCAGATGGCCTGCTACCTGTGTATTAAGTAGAGTAGGAGAATGCATGGTCATGATTACTGCATCTACTCCGAGTGAATTATTCAGTATTCTACGAACTTCCTGAATTGTTCCCATCAATAATGCTACACCTTCGAGTGCCAAATATTCTGTCTGTACTGGAATTAATACCCCATCAGAAGCAGTCAAGGCATTAACAGAAACGATACTCATTGACGGTGCAGTATCTATCAGTATCAAATCATAATGTGGTCGGAGAGTTGCTAATGCTTCAACTAAACGTCTCTCTCTTCCAAGTTGAGCAGATAATGACTCTTCAACGCCAACTAAATTATGATCTCCTACTATGAGATGTAATCCTTCAACGGCAGTTGCATGCCTTGCTTGAATAGAAATGCTAGGAGTAAGTATAACATCCTTAGTTGTAATTTTTGTTTTAGACTTATCAATACCCAAACCAGATGCACAATTTCCTTGTGCATCGCAATCGACAACAAGGACTTTTGCGCCTCTCAAAGCAAGATGAGTTGCAATATTAATTACCGATGTTGTCTTCCCTACACCTCCTTTTTGATTTGTGACTGTAACTATTCTTGCTAATCCCTGTTTAGTAGGTAAAGAATGAGGGATATCGAATAATCTACGTGATTTAGCATCTGTATCTGTAATGTCACTAGAGATAGGATGTTCCTCTTCAACGAATGAAACATCATGAATCAAATAATCATCTAGCGAATTATCCATTCTTGAAGAAAATGAGTCATTCAATTCCTCACCCATCGAACCATCTCAAACCTAAGAGATGTTCAACATGACGCTCAATAAATCGTTGAAAACTATATTTGAGGTGTATTATCATGCTACCGTAGTATGAATCCATCCAATTATTCGACCCCTTTCAGCATCTATTGCAAGATCATAATTGTGTTCAGTAGATCCAACGTTCCAGCTTCTAGATGCTGTAAATCCAACTTCACCTTGATCAATATTTTGTTGACTGGTTAAGATATCCAATAAATCAGAACTAGTGGTTGCTAGCAAAATTGCACCAACTGTAACATCAGAATTCAATCCTTGACCGAGTCCCAAGATGGAGCCAGGCTGATCTGATCCGTCCATCTCTAGCATTCTAGTTTCTAATGTAGAAAGAGATAATGTTTCAGGAATTGCATTTAGGTTATATCCCGGAGAATCTGAAGGAGAAATTGTTCCATCACTAATGACTTCACATGATTGTTCGGAAGTTCCCTTCACTTCAGTCCATCCTGCATCATCTTGAGGATCGACCCAACTCAAGTTCCAAATCTCTCCATTTTCTTGTCTATGATTTACTTTCCACAAATAGCCATCATTATTTATTGCTGAACGAACTCCGCTAGGAGAAGATGAATTCATTAAACATTCAACTGCTTCTTCGATTGTAAATTCTCTAATTATGGATTCATCGGAAATGTGATTCGTCCATTGAGATTGACTAGAAGGAATGTCTTCTCCTGGTCCCGGTCTACCTGAATATAATATTCCCCAATCAATAGGTCGCTCTCCTTGAGTAAATGATGTCCCACTCAATTTGTAAGCAATTATCAATTGTCCTTCAGGGACAGTTAATTCCAAGGCTGTTGATTCGATTGCTCCGCAGTCATTGGATTTTCTATCTTTGTTGATTAAGATATCAACGTGTTGTTCTACAGGCCAAGGATTGCCTTCAACAATTTGTAATGACATTCTTGCATGACCCAGACATGCATTGATTGATGGTTGTTCCAAATCAATAGGAATGACCAACTGTCCATTTACCCTTAGTGAATCCTTAATCTCATAATTCCATCCATTAACTTCCCCAGTTACGCCAGGTTCAATCAAAGTTGTACCAAAAGATTCGAACAAATCCATGGGAATTGCTGGTTGTAAAAGAAATGGCAATATGCCATCAATTGCAGATACTCCTGTACCTCCGAATGAAACTGCATCTACTCGAGTCTGATCGTTATCAGGAGTTCGAAAATCAAGAGATGAAACTGATTGAATTGTTGTTTCTTCAGTCAATTCTTCCCAAGAAATTGACTCAATTGTTACAGAATTACTATTCATCTCCCATTGCAAACTATTGCTACATTTACTTCCATCAGTAGTCCATGTTCTACCACTTAAATCCACATTCAGATCATAAGATAAGCTTCTTTCTGCTGTTAAATGAATACGACCATATCCGTCAATTGATTCAGCAGAACCAGAATAAATTTGATCATTAGTATTTGTAATCTCAGAAGAGGGAGCATTACGAAAAGACATCGAGCCAGTGCCACTCATTGCAACCTCTAAATCACCACATGCCTTTTCTAGAGCATCTCCTGTATTTTCCCTCAATAATTCTACCATCTCTTCTCCAGTAGCAGAAATTTGTCCATCAGTCATTGTAAATGACATTGTATCACCATATCTTGAAGGCTCAGTTGTGAAAGATTGTTGATCTTGTACCCATGTCCACCAATATCCACCTCCTGCTACAACAGCACCAAGTAGGATTATTCCCAAAACAACTGCTCTACGGGGTTTGCCTGCATGGATTTTGATCTCTATCATCGGTTCAGATTTCTTGGGGGTTGGTTCTCGTACCTTCAAAGAAGGAGTTTCATGAGTTTGATCTTCTTCGACTAAAACCGCATCAAGTATTGTAGCTTCCGTTATCTCTATTTTTTTATCCGAAGGAGTTGAAGTGGATACTTTAGGAATTTCAATCTCATCATCAAAATGGTCTTCTTCTTCAAGAATTAGAAAATCCTCTTCTTCATCAATTGAAAATGAATTTTCTAATAATCGATCAATTAAATCGGATTTTTTACCTGATTTCGGTAGACTGTTCTCTTCAAGTAAAATTTTCAACTGGGCCACAGTCATCGATTCAAGTTCATCGCGATCCATGTACTGCACCTCCGTCCATGCTGATGTCATCACGCGTCGCTATCAAACCGTTGCACTACAGGTGCAAAACAATGCGTTTTCTTTCAATAGTATTAGTTGCCGCGCATTTGAGTAATCTGCTCATGAGTCCAACCTGCTGCTAATAGTTGCTCATCGGTATATTGAGAGGCTCCTGTTTCTGACTCTGTAGTTGTTTTATCTGAATTCTCTACAGAATCTACTTCCTCGTTTTCTAAATCAGTTGTGTCATCTTGGGATGGAGTCTCACCAGAATCAGACTCTTGTTCATCAACTCCTTCAGAACCTGTTGACAAATCCATGCCCATTGCCCTTTCAGCCTCCGCAGCATCCATAACTTGTTCTTCAGTAGATTTAGAGGATGATTCAGGGAATCTCAATTGCTTGAATGCCCTTCCTGCCTTTTGTGCACCAATAATTGATGAAATTAATAAAGGTAAAATCAAAACACATATTGGAAGTAGAAATGCTCTAGGCCAAAACATATCGACTTCAGAATCAACAGTAGCCTTCCAGAATTGCTGTGTATTGCTCCAAGAGGGATGATTGTAATCTTGAGCATCTAGATACTGGAAAATTAAACAATAACGTCCAGGCTTTACTGTTAAAGTAACTTCACGAATTTCTCCAGGAGGAAGTGCCGCAGATTCTTCTGTATCCATTATTGTAGTTCTAGAAGTAGAATCTCTATTCCATACAATTTCAGTAGTTGGTAAAGCATCGCATCCATTGGGTGCATAAAATAAACCAATATTGAAAGAAGTATTTTGTCCATCAAATCTGTATCCTTTGATACTGACTTTAACTTGAACATCATTCAATGGACCTAATTTGAATGGCTGCCAAATACCTAAGTTCAATTCTTGCTCAAAAGATCCTGCATTGAAATCACTGCCATCCCAAATTTTAGATTCCGCACGTTCATCTATCTGCTCTTGAGTCCAATGTTGAGGACTCATAGGATCCATCCAAGAAGTTACTTCCTCGGAAGATAATGATTCGTGAGGGTTAGACGAAATATCTCCTTGTGATAAAGGAAAAAATGAAAATCCAAATAATAATGTAAGAATCCCAAGAGTAAGATACACATTAATCCGCTTAGAAGAGCGATTTGACTTCAAATTCTTAAGCTGTCGCTCACGTTTTTCTTTTCTATTTCGTTTATCTTCCATCTCAGCGATCGGATCAAAAGAAGTAGGAGCAGATGTAGGCCCAGCAGGAACAGATGGGGCAGCATTAGGGGGCTGCATAGATGGTCGGATGCACCACTTAGTCTTCAATAAAACCCCAAAAATAGGGATGAATTCAAATCAAGACCGGGATGGTCGCAGGTTATGAGAGCGCCTAGACTATGTATTCTGTCTAGGGGTCCACAGTTGTATAGTACTCGACGTCTAATGAATGAAGCAGATGCTGCGGGCATGATTGTAGAAATTGTAGACCCTTTAGAGACTAGTCTAATTCTAGATGATAGAAATGGACAAGTAATTTACCAAGGTTGGCCATTAGATGTCGATGCTGTAATACCACGTATTGGATATTCAGTAACCACAGAAGGTGTTAGAGTTGTTCGTCAATTTGAGCGCATGGGTGTATACGTTGCAAATAGTGCAGATGCGATACTTAGAAGCCGAGATAAATTAACTGCTAGTCAAATCCTTTCCCAAAAGGGAGTACCAGTTCCAAAAACTGCTTTAGTTACTTCGTGGAAAGATGTTGAAAGAGCAATTTCACGAGTAGGAGGAGTTCCATGTATTGTCAAAACTAGTCAAGGTACACAAGGAGATGGAGTGTTCTTAGTTAGATCAATTCGCCAAGCTAAGGAGATGGTCTACAGACTAATTGCTGAAAGGAAAACTGTACTTGTTCAAGAATATATCAAAGAAAGTCATGGTAGAGACATTAGAGTTATTGTTGTCGGTGGTGAAGTAGTGGCAGCCATGAGAAGGGTTTCTAACGGTCGAGAATTTAGATCAAACTACCATCTTGGTGGCAGAGTAGAACAAATAGATCTACCTGATGATTATGCTAAAGTCGCAATAGAAGCTGCAAATCACCTAGGAATAGATGTTGGAGGCGTTGATTTACTAGAAGGAAGAACAGGGCCAATTCTACTAGAAGTAAATTCAAGTCCAGGATTAGAAGGAATCGAAAAGGCATCCGGAAGTAATGTTGCAGGACATATCATTGAAATGATCGCTAAACGACACAAAATACAATCAGTAAACTTAGATGAAATTATTAGAAGAAGAACTGGTTTTGGCACAGTAACAGTGATACTCAATACATGGCCCCAATTTATTGGAAGATCTATTTCAGAAGTTATACCTCCTAACGCAAATGTAGTTACTATAATTCGTGGAAAAGAAAATATCTGGTCACCAGATGTTGAATTAATTTTACAACCAAATGACCAAATTGTTTTGTATGGGCCTTTAGAATCGATGAGATCTCATATTGAAGGAGATGATGAGTCACCGGCTGCATTGAGTTAGATAAAAAACGATAGCTACCGTTTTCAATCGTCAGGAAGGGTTCAAACATAACACCCCCATCTGACAATACCCTTCGGGGATGGGATGGGACCCATGGATAACGAGCGACAGCGTAGCGGATGGTCACCAAATGGCCCCCACGGACGTTTAGCAACCCCTTTCGATTCAAATTTCACTGGTACAGGGCAAATCCTTCCTTCTAGACTAGTTCGAATTCAACACCTACCTTGGATTTCATTATGGGAGACACAATTGAAAGCGGAAAAGAAAAGTGAACACACCATTAGGTCTTATCTTTCATCAGCAAGAAGATTTGCTTTGATTCTATTACCTGATGAAGAAGAAATTGATATTGAAGAAATGCCAATTTCTGAAATGCATAATCGATGTGATCCGAATAATGGTCGATTGGATTTGTTTGTTCAATCTATCTCAAATCTGAGGCCTGCAACTATCAATGCAAGAATTGCTGCAATTGGTCATCTATTCAAGTATCTAGGACATAGAATTCCTGATTGGGTACAAAGACCAGGTGGAACGAGACCTTTGCCTAGAACCTTAACTCGTGATGAAATTGGGCGTGTACGTGACTCTGCGGCTAATTCGGAAAATCCACTCGCAGAACCAATTATTACTCTATTATTAGACACAGGTATGAGAGTCTCGGAACTATGCTCACTTGATATGAGTAATTTAGATCTGATAGATAAATCAGCGAGAATTTACGGAGGAAAAGGAAACAAAGACAGATTAGTCCTCTACACGAAAAAGACTGTTGATTCGATGAATGCCTGGTTTGGTTCCCGTAGAATGCAAATAGATACCAAAAGTCCTGTTGGAGATGATGTAGATGCGGTTTTCCTATCAACGAGATCTAGTAGAGTTGCTCCTAGATATATACAAAAAATGATGGATTCAATTGCTGATTCCGCGAAAATTCCTCGTTCTAGATTGACCCCACATACTCTAAGACATAATTTCGCTACAGGACTACTCGAGAGAGGTGTAGATTTGGTTTCTATTCAACGTCTTCTAGGACACTCGAACATTCAAACAACTCGAATATATCTCGACATTAGTGATCAAACTCTTCGAGAAATATACCATAGAGCACAAAATGCAGCTATTGAAGAATAATCAGCGCTTTTGCCCTGGTTTTTTCTTATTTTGTCGTTTATCAATATCCTCGGGACCTATCCATTCTCTATTTGCTCTAACCTCATTTCCCTTATGTCCTGGAATAGGACAATGTTTTCCAGACCTACATCTTGAGCAGTTGTCTTTAGGTGGAATCTCAAGAGGTTTTGTGAGGCGACCATACTTTCGCCTAGGCATAAATGATAGAGAGATAAGACACTACTTCATCAAAGCGGTTAATCTGATCGTTTTACTCTCTTGAGCATGTCAGCAACACTTTTCGGAGCAGCAATTTTTGTCCCAATTTGATCGCCTCTAACACCACTTTCTTCTGTACTAACCTTAGACTTGGTAACTGGGGAAGGGGTTGTTTTCTTAGGTTTAGCTTTCTTTGTAACAGCTTTAGCTTTCTTTGTAACAGCCTTAACTTTAGATGATGCTACAGCTTTAGCAATCTTTGATGCTGTTCCTGCTGTTATTCCAGCAGCTTTCAAACCTTTCAAACCCGCTTTTACTACATCAGATTTGGAACTCATGCCTGCTGCTGCTAACTTCTTTGCAGTCGCTTCACCTACTCCAGGAATTGCTGTCAATGCTTCTATGACCTTCTTACTAACCTTCGCCATGAACCTCCGCTCCCTTGGAGGCGTATCAATATCACCGTAAATTACCGCAGGAATCATTGCTAGGAAGGTAAAGCGAACTTCATGGAGGAGGGGAAATTCGTACTTTGGGCCCAGGTTCGTACCGGATCCCCTCAAATGAAGGTTGATAATGAAGGAATATTGAGACCAAATGCTTGGCCTGAAGGTGGAAGTATAGTATATCTAGGAGATGTTACCCGATCTTTACTTAGTTCTCTAGGCCCCCATTCCCCTCCTGAATTCATTGAACGTCCAGGATTTGATGAACAGCGTTGGACTATTTCAGTACAATCAAATGAATTGAAAATATTAATCAGAAGTGAATCTTATTGGGGGTTTGGATTGTTTGCAAGATGTTATCTCAATAAAATAGAAATTATTGGAACTAGGAATGATGCGGCAAGAATTGCATTTGATATTGTTGCCAGTTTAGGAAGAGATCCATGGGCAACAACTTTTCCTTTCGCATTTAGAAGAAAAACTAAGTCACCAATAAATGAACATCAAACAAATTGGACGGAATTGATAAATTCAAGTAAATATGAATTGGCAGAAAATATAGAACTCATCGCAGATCAATATAGGAAACTAAGGGGCAAGGTTGACAAAATAGGTAAGGAGCAATTAATGGGAGTCGATGAAAATATTACGATGGCTAGACAAGCCCTTCATGATAGAAACGCACCAGCCGTTTCACGGGCTTTATCTAGAGCAGAAAGAGGTCTAATTTTAGCAAATCCAAAAACTAGATCTGATTTAGAAGAGCAAATGAATGAATCGGATGATGATGAAATACCATTCGTTGATTTAACAGAATCTGAATAATTATCCAAATATTTTTTCCCATATCCATTGCCAAACACCATGGTTTGCCAAATAGATAATGATGGACATTGAAAAACATGCAAAATACACTGCACCCTTCGGAATTTGAAGAGCATCTTCTGACTCTTCATCGAAATATCGAATCAATCCAGCAGCCTGTTGAATGCCGCTGTTATCCTTCTTCTTAGCCATACTAACCATCCCTCCCGACCAGAGGTCTCTATTTTACGGTGACGCATGCCGTTGATGTCGATTAAGGGGCTAAAGCTTCGACTAAAACGACTCCATCATGGAACTCAACAATCCTCGACGCAGACTCAACAGCAGCATCTAATGAGTGAGTCATGAATAACTCTCTTCTTCTACCATCTCTCATTTGAAGAACAAGACGATGTGTTAATTCTGAGAGTGTTTCACGATCAACAGTTTGCCAAACCCAATGTTCTGTTTCAATTGTTACTAGAGCCTCGACTGGAACCAAAGAACCTTCAGCACGACCGTAGAGTCTAGCGCGTTCCGTCAAACTTCGAAGTTTGCGTACTGTCTCATTAGTATCAGTACGTATGACTTTGTGTTCGCCTTTTCCATATCTTGAAGACCTGCGTTGCTCTATATGTTGCATTTTTATCCCATCCCGATCCAATAGGACCGATAACTGAAAGTCTTGAATTAGATATTTAATGATAGCCGCAAAATAACTCTTAATGTGGCCATTATTATCTTAATTACTTCGAACGAGATATTTATCAACAATATTCCAAGTCATAGGAGTAAGCAGAATTGTTACTGTCATAATTTTAATCGAAATGTCATCTAAAGTAACGAAACTAATCAATAATAATGAGGAGATTCCAACTCCGAAAATACACCATCTGTGTGCAGATCTGTTGCGATTATCAAAACCTAAGATAGGAAGTTGAGAACCCAAGGTAGCAAAAATTGATATTATCCCTATTCCTAAAAGAGATCTTTCTAACGAGTAGAAATAAATTAGTAATAATGCTACAGTAATCAAGAAGAAAGTGAAGGCTAAGGATGGCCACGTTTCTCCTTTAGATTCTGGAAATGTTTCTGAAAATCCTCCGATAATGTCTGAAATCATCATTATCGATGAAAAGAAAATTAATGAAAATGTAGTACTAAAAGGTAAAATTGATGAAATTGAATCTTCATATGATACAAGAATAACAAGTAGAGTCCAAAGAATAATTACAAATCGAGATTCTCTTATTGTGAGATTTTTTTCTAAAATCAATGGTATCGACCTTAATATTGCTTCACCTAATATTATACCAATAATTAATGAAAAAATGAATGGATATATTGTTGGAATAGGAGCATATGAACTAACTGCCATATTAGTTACTGGTGCAAAAGATTGTGCTGAAGTTCCAACACCAATAATAGGTAATAATGGAATTGAATAAATTGATTTTTGAAAACTAAATGATTTTGTCTTTCTAAGAATAGTGTATATCCAATAGAATAATCCAATCAGAATTAGACGACCCTCAGGACCGTAAGAAAAATGAATAGATGACATCATAATTGAATCTGAGACACCCCACAATACAGCATGACTATGTAATGGGGTTTGAAAATGACCTATAATCCCTTGAATCACAATGATCAAAAGAAGTATCAAAACATAATATGAAAAAAATTTAGCTAATTGAATTGATCTGATTTTAATACGAGAAAAACGCCAATCAACAATCCACAATATTGGGAGTGAGAGCACCAAGAGTTGCAAAAGAGGTTCGACCCCCAGCCACATGTTCATGTCCCCACCATAATGTCATGACCATTAATCTAGTAATCCAACATTACGATATCTGATGAACATTCACGACACAACATGGCAGACGACCTGCGACCTTGGAGAGAGCAGGCATTAGATAGTCTCTTACTCAAAGCTGCAGCATATTGGACGGACAATTCAGATTCATGGTTAGAGGCTGCATTACCTAGATTAACGGAAACCATCAGAATTAATCCTCTTAGAAGAGAATTCAATTGGGTAAAAAATCAAATTATTGAAATGGGTGCTAAAGAAATTGAATGGTGCCCTAATGGATGGGTCATGCCATGGATTAGGGGTAATATACCACCAGAGCATCGAAAATTATTCATCGCTTTGCATGAGACAGGCAGAATTACTCGACAAGAAGCTGTTTCAATGATTCCTTCTCTAGTTCTAGAAATCCAAGAAAATCAAATTATTCTTGATATGTGTGCATCTCCTGGTTCAAAGAGTACGCATATTGCCGAAGTCTTACAAGGAACTGGGGCAGTAATAGCAAATGATGTATCAAAAAAGAGAACCAATACTCTAGTTGCAAATACCCAACGAATATCTCTTCCAAATATTATGATTGTTCAGCATGATGGAAGACATATTCCTAAAATTCCGGGTAGTGGATATGATGCAATATTAGTTGATGCTCCTTGTACCGGATCTGCGACTACTAGAAAAAATCCTGATGTTTGGAAAAAATGGAAACCATCTGCTGGGAAAAGATTACACACATTACAAGTTGATCTGTTATCTCGCGCAATAAAAATAGCTCGATCAGGGTCAGTTATTGTATATTCTACATGTTCTCTTGATCCAATTGAAAATGAAGCAGTGATTTCCAGAATTTTAGAAAATGAAAAAGGAATCGAATTAGAAAAAATAGAAGATGACACATTAAAGGGACTTTCATGCAGAAATGGAATGAATAATTGGACAGTATTAGATGACGAAATCAACCCAATTGAAGATGAAAGATTTGAGCCGTCAAAAAACTTAGAAATTCAAAAAATGATAACAAATTGTATTCGAATACATCAGGATGAGTCGGAGCATGGTGGATTTTTTGTTGCAAAAATTCGAGTAAATAGAGAGACTGAGAGTTCAATAAAAGATAATTGCCGACGAATACCTCCTAATCCAAATCGAAAAGGAGTATATCCAATACCGATTAACATCGAGGAATTACCATTAATTTCTGAAATGTATGCACCCGGAACTGACAATTCTAGTCTGTGGACTAAAGGAAAGCGAATTCTGTGGAGTAATAGTTGCATCATGGATAAAATATGGTCTCAAGAAACCAAATCAAGACCTGATAGAATACATGAGGGCTCACAATGGCCTCCTCTAAACTTGATTCATCTTGGAATTCGTGCATGGGAAAAGAGAGATGCTAGAAATTACAGACTAAGTTCTGAAGGTTTACATTCAATTGAAATAAATGAAACTGGATCGAGAATTCATAATGTAAATATAGAAACTGCATCTCAAATTGTTGAAAATGATGGACCAAGTGAAAATACTGAAAATTTTATTTCTGGTAGTCATTTATTGATTTTAGAACGACATGGAATTCTTTGGAGAATTCCTATTTGGGCCGGAGAACGAATCTCACAAATGTGGAAACAACAAGAAGATATAATTCTAAGAAAAATGATGGAGAGAACTACATGAAAAAAGTTGGTATTATTCTTACATTTTTCATCATTCTAGCCCCTATTGTAGACGCTATTCCATTAGTAGAAATATTTGTTGATGAAAATACTCCATCAAACCAAAATATTCCGCAAGCTATTGTTTCTTCAGTTGAAAATGGTGATTTAGAACTATTAGTCTGGTACTTAGATGCCAATAGCTCACTACATATTACTGCTGCAACTGAGCGTGCTCAAGATCTTAATGCGCAAAATGGAGACATTTTCATTCAAGGTATTTATTGGAATAAATCGAATGAAAATTTATCTATTGATATAGATAGTATAGATATTGAATTAAGCGTAAAACAAGGAAATGATAGTGAGATAATATTGGAAGCTCAAACAACATTAGAAAATGAACTAGATCAAACAGTTGTTCTACAGTGGTTGTTATTGAAAAGATCTGTGTCAATTTCAGAACATCCCATAGGACCTACTGAAACAAATGTGGTTTCCTATCATGCTTGGGACTCGGATATAAATAGAACAAAAGGTGCAGAAAACCAATGGACTCATCAAATAGAAGCTAATGCATTAGAAAGTTGGAATATTGGAAATGAAGACCTAATTGCTATAGTGTCTCTAATTTCTCTAGAATCAAAAGAAATACAAGGATCTGGAAGTTCTGAAATAATTCTTTATCAAAATCAAGAAAGTAACAAAAATTATGCAACTTCGTTTCTATTAATTTTCTCCGGAATTATTGGAAGTATACTTGTAATCCAATCTGAAAAAAAAAGGCAACAAAATATGCCATTAATACGTCCATTGATCATTAGAAAAAACAATGATGAAGATTATGATTATTTTATTGAAATCGCTACTAGGCAGGCACTTGTTAAAGAAATAACAATCGATGGAAATGGTTTCTGGAGATGTTCGTTAAATGAAATACCCAAAGAAATTCCTTCTCGAACAACTAAGAAAATAAAAATTCGTCAAATCTCTAAACTAGGAAAAAATGAGCCTTGTACAATACGATTAGAGGTTGATGGATACGAACGATGGGTACTAGATATCGTCTTTCCGGAAACTTAGATGTGTAAACTTCAAGAGCGGCGGACCGAACTGCGATATCCCGAAGGGAGATGCGGCATGCTCGATGTGACGGACCGGGCCATATTGGCCATTTTATTTACCGATGCTACTATGTCCAACAGAACTGTAGCAGATTTGGTAGGAGTATCACAAGGAACCGTGAGCAATCGTATCAAGAGAATGGAACAATTGGGTATAATAGAAGGTTACTCTATTCGACTAAATCCCGAAAAAATAGGTTGGAGGATGACAGTAGTTGTTGGAATCAGAATAGAGAAAGGTCGTTTATTAGAAATTCAGGGAAAGATAGCAGAAGATCCCAGAGTAGTTTCTGTTTACGACGTTACTGGAGATTACGATTCCATGGTTGTTGCTTTAGCAAGAGACAGAGAAGATCTGAACAACTTTACCAAAACGGTACTCTCTCTAGATGGAATAGAACGATCTCATACGCACATGGTTTTGAATACTGTAAAGAACACTTGGATAGGATTACCAGAAGATTCAGAATCATACGATTGAAAACCCCTCGATGTGGAGGTTATATCATATGACTCTAGAATATTCAATTCATGAATCATCAACATGGAAAATGATTCAAGCAGAAATGGAAATGAGATTGCCTTCATCAGATCAATCTCTCTCGATGAATTTTGGAAGATGGGATGATCAGCCTCACCAACATCTTCCAATAGCCAGAATGCTTGCTGGCCCTTGGGGAGGGGTTTTGGTAGCTGACGAAGTTGGACTCGGAAAAACCATTTCTGCAATTATAGCAATAAGAGAATTACAAGCAAGAGGAGAAAGGGGAGGAGTACTAATTACCTGTCCAGGAGGTCTAAGATCAAAATGGAAACAAGAATTACATCATAGAGTAGAAATTGATGCAATTACTCCCAAATCATGCTCTGAATTTCTGATGGCTTTAGATCAGCTAGAAAATGGGGGGGATGATGTTGTGATTGTAAGTCATGGCATATTACGTAGAGCAGAAATATTAGATTCATTAGTAGATCGTAACCTCAATTTAATGCTAACAATAATGGATGAGGCACACCATGCTAGAAATCCCAAATCACGACTACATGATGGTATTCAGATGCTAATACTTAGTTCAAAATGGAAAATGTTACTGACTGCTACACCAGTTAATCTACAAAGTGAAGATCTATATGTTCTGTTATCTCTAATTGCCCCTGATAGATGGCCAAATATTATGGCATATTACAGGACTATGAGCCCTACTGCTTCCATTCATCGAACAATAGACTTGATTTCTAGTGATCCTATTAATTCAGAAAATATCAGGACTGAGCTGAATAGATTATTACACACTGCTTCAATAGCCGACGACCCTAGATTAGTAGAAATTAGAGCATTAATGGATGATATTTCTGAATCTTCTGGGATAGTAAGGAAAAGAGTCATTGATTTATTGAGAGAGATGAGACCTTTGAATGATATGTTAGTAAGAACGCGTAGAAAGGATCTAGATCTAGATCTTGCTCAAAGAGTACCCATTATTCTACAAGTGGTATTGACTGAAGAAGAATGGAATTTATACCACGCTGCAAGACGTTGGTCACAGACATTACAACGAATCAAAAATCCAGATAGTAAAAAATTTGACTGGGCATCAGTAATACCTGAGCGAATGGCATCATCGTGCCTACCAGCATATGCAAAACATGTACTCGGAAAAATTGACGAAGTTAGGGATGAACTTCAAGAAACTACAGATGATCAGGATGAAATTACTAGAAGATTAATCAATAGATTAGGCAATAAAAGAGGTCTAATAAATGCTGCAAAAAACCTAGGTGATAAAGATACCAAACTAGATGCTTTACGTGCTTGGTTGAACGAAACTTTTGATCATGATGAGGGGGGAGTCTTATTATTTTCACAATTTCACGGAACTCTAAATCATCTTAAGTACAATTTAGAAAAGGATGGTTTTCTTGTCGAAATATTGACTGGTAAAACACCTATGGCAGAAAGAGATAATATTCGTGCTCGATTTGCTCAAGGTGATATCAATATTTTATTGAGTAGTGAAGTCGGAAGTGAAGGATTAGATCAACAACATTGTCATCGATTGGTGAATTATGATTTACCATGGAATCCAATGAAGTTAGAGCAACGAATTGGTAGATTAGATAGATATGGTCAAAAAAGTCCAATTATACAAATTGCAAATCTATGTGTAGAAGGAACAATTGATGCTTCAATTTTAGGACGATTATTGCATAGAATTCATATCTTTGAATCGTCTTTAGGAATGGTAGATCCTATGCTTGGAAAAGCTATGAAAGTACTTGCAGAACAAGAAATATCAAAAAATATTGAACGGAATAATCTGGATACAGGACATAAAATTGTAGATCTAGAAACTTATCGAGAAAATCACGATGATGATGTTGAAGATTTACTAAATTCAAGAAATACTTGGACAGAAGAAGCATCTCTCAAAGAAAGAATTGCCATAGGAGAAGATCCTGGTGTACAAGCAGTTAGACAGGATATATTGAATCGTGAATTAGCATTGGATTCTTCTTCGATCCAGTCAATATTAGAATCTTGGATCGTTGCCAACGGAGGTGAACATTATCGTGACACAAATAATATGGTAATGATTAGAATGTCAGAAATTATTATCCAAGGGAGTATCAATTATGCTAGAGGTAGTTCTAGGTGGTTGGATTTATTGAATCGAATGGATACCACTTCAGGCCCTCATTGGATTGAAGCCACTTATGACAATAATCTTGCAAGAGAACGAAATGATGTGATTTTTCTATCTCCTTGGCACCCTATTGTTCAACTTGCAATATCTTCAGATAACAAACGAAATTTTGCTGAGGGTGTTTCTGGTTCTGTATTAATTGCAGAAAATATTCGAATTGATGAAATTCCGCCCAATACCAAATATTTCGTTGGAGTAGAGTGGAAGATAAATGGATTAAGAGAATCCAAAATTAGAAGATGGTTAGTGTTAGATAAACGTGGAGAACCCATTCAAGAAATTATGAATAATCCATGGTCACAATTACATTCAGAACCTTGTCGAACTGTTCTAACTGAGAAAGAAAAGGAAATCATAGAATCTGCAAGAACTCAAATTCATACGGCTTTATTAAATCAAGAACGAATGAGATTAATGCCTTTATTGACTGAACTTACAGAAAATTCTCATCAAGCTTGGATGAGTAGAATCGAAGGAGAAGAAGAACAGATTCGAAAGGCTGAATGGAATTCAATGTTAAAAAATGAAACAGTAGACCCTCGATGGTTAAGAATGAAAAGGGGTATTATCCGATCTTTGCATGAACAACTATCAAACCGAGTAACGGAAATTGAACGGATTAGAGATGATATGCAAGCAAATATTTCATTCCCTGTTATTGTTCGAATAATTTAATCAAAATACAATATCAGGGGGAGGATCTTCTAAATTAATTAGAGGAATTAGATCATCGACTAAGTTCTTCATGCCCTCTATTGTAGGTGCTTTCAATGGCACAGTACGCATCAATGTCTTTCTTGTAGATTCATCAATCCACATATCTAAACTTCTCATTCTACCAAGTAAATTCTCATGAAGGCGCATACCAGTTCGATCCCAATCCATCATTAATATCAAGGCTGGACCTCCATCAACTGTATTCTTTCGACCATATGAATCATGTAAATGTGCAATTAGTCTACTTTGCCCCCATCCTCTATTCGCCAATTCTATCGGCCCTTCAAATCCTAGTGAACGCAATGTCTCCATATCTCTTCTACCTTCGACGATTACTGGGCACCCTGAACCTCCTTGTACAGGATGTCTATTTCGAAATCTAGCTTTAGCAAGAGCCCTTGCTAAGTGGAAAAGAGAATCAGGAGAAATGATTTTGATTCGACGTTCGAATCTAGGGGGCATCAGAACTCACCGAATATTATGTAAAAAGTGGAGGTTCATCAATAAAACTCAATTTAATTTCTCTAAATGAAATTCTATCATCTAGAATTATGATCTCTCAGTTAAGTGATTCTTCTACGTCAACTACGAATGCTTATCAACAGGAGTATGAACGAAGGGGTCGGGGGCTAACAATGAGTATAGCCAGTGCGACTTTTGATGGGCTTTGGAACCACTACGAGATGTGGTCTGCAATCGTTGGCGGGTTCACCTTTCTTTGGCTTGCACACCATTCTCTTGTTTACCGTTCTAAAGATGTGGATGATGACTGGGAAGATATCGATGGAATCGAAGTAGGAGTGTTTCCAAAACACAATGATGACCTCAAGTTAGAACTTGCTTGGACCATCGTACCATTTATCCTAATTGTATGGCTTACATACTACTCTTGGGGACCTATCAATGAAGTTTGGGCAAGTCCAGATGACCCTGACAGTATGTATGGTCTAGAATGTGGAACAGAGGGGCATGACCCTAACAAATGCTACCATACAATAGGAATCACTGCTCAACAGTGGTTTTGGAGTTTTGATTGTAATGGTTTAGATGCTGATATTTGTGATTCTTCTGAATATCAAGATCTAAATGGTACTATGGTTCCAGTATTGAAATTAAAACAAGGAGAATACTTCTACGCAAACTTGAGTTCTGAGGATGTCACCCATGCACCTTGGTTCGTGAAATTTGGTGTTAAAGAAGATGCAGTGCCGGGATTACATTCCGCATTATGGATTGCTCCAACTTGTGAAACTGCAAACTGTGGGGGAGATGAAGGAGAATCTACTCTTCTTCTATGTACTGAATATTGTGGAGACGATCACGCTTACATGGCCGCTATTGTTAATGTACATAATAATTGAAAATTGAGGTGATAAAATGATGAAAAGAAGATCATTTATTCAGACTTTTGCAATTTTAGTTATTGTCGGACTAGCATTAAACCTCGCTCCTGAAGCTGATTCTCTTCCTTCAGGAATTGGTGGGCAATCTGAGAAGGGATGTATTTGCCATGGAGCTATTCCAGATTCAGGAGTTACTCCCTCAATTACTGGTCTTCCTGATACATTTACAGCCAGTACAACTTACACTCTCACTGTCTCTTTCACAGGAGGACCTTCTGGAACCGATGCAAATCCTATGAATCTAGGAGGATTCAATCTTGCTGCTTCTTCAGGAACTCTTGAAGCAATCGATGAATGGGTAAGAGTCGAAAATGGTGAAGCAGTACACAATGGAATTGATGATGACGCTAATAACGATGGAGTGGATGATGCTGTAGCAGCGGGCGGTACACCAATAACAAGTGGTAATGATTTCACATCCTGGACTGTCAATTGGACATCTCCTGAAAGTGGTTCTACTACGTTTAACCTAGCTGTCAATTCTGTGAATGGAGATGGGGTTGCCTCAGCTGACGATAAATGGAACACAATGTCAGTATCGGTTTCTGGACCATCGTCGGGTGTTGCAGCAGAACCTCTTGAGCCAGCCGATCCGTTTGTTGTACTTGCAACATTGATTATCGTTTCAGGACTCTTACTAGGTATCGTAATTCTATACACATTTTACCGAGCAAATCCTGATGGATTTAGTTGGGAAGCATTCGCGCCATGGATTACTGAATGGTTGACTAGTACTGATCACAAGAAGGTTGGAACGCTTTACTTCCTTGCTGGTTTCTTCTTCTTAGGAGTTGGAGGAATCATGGCAATGTTAATTCGTGTACAACTCGCAGTCCCTGGGAATGATTTCCTCACTCAAGATCAATACAATCAATTCTTTACCATGCATGGAACAGTAATGATTTTCCTTGCGGCTATGCCATTGATTAATGGGTTTGCAAATTGGCTAATTCCACTCCAAATAGGCGCTGCTGATCTTGCTCTTCCAAGAATAAATGCAATGTCATTTTGGCTCCAGCCAGTAGGAGCTTTGCTCATCTTTACAGGAATTTTTAGTGGTGCTGCTGCTGATACTGGATGGACAGGATATGCCCCATATATTGTTTCAGAGACTGCACATTCAGGCACTACAATGTGGGTTGCTGGGCAAATAATGTTAGTAGCTTCGTCTACTTTAACTGGGATTAATTTCCTCACTACAATCTGTGCAATGAGAGCGCCTACCATGGGCTGGATGCAAATGCCGTTATTCACTTGGTCCATTTTTGTAGCAAATCTAATGCTATTCATTTCAATTCCTGCTTGGGGAGTTGGACTGATTCAAGTATACCTCGATCGTACTATTGGAACTGCTTTCTATCATGTCGCTTCAGGAGGTGACCCTTTACTTTGGAGTCATTTATTCTGGTACTTTGGGCATCCTGAAGTATACGTAGTAATTGTACCTGCATTTGGAATTATTTCAGAAGTAATAGCCACATCTGCTAGGCGTTCTGTATTTGGATACCGTTCAATGGTGTATGCTATGGCAGGCATCGGAATTGTTGCATTCATTGTCTATGGACATCATATGTTTACATCTGGAATGTCGCCTACACTAAGGTTCGTAACTATGTTAACAACAATGTTGGTAGCTGTTCCGACTGGAATTAAAATATTCAATTGGCTGAAAACAATGCACAAAGGGTCTCTTATCTACAGAACTCACACACTGTGGGCTTTAGGATTCTTAGTTACTTTCACTTTAGGAGGGATTAGTGGAATGTTCTTCCCATCATTAGCTATGGATACACATCTTCATGAGACATATTTCGTTGTAGCTCACTTCCACTATGTGTTCGTTGGCGGAACTGTCTTCGGTATGTTCGCAGGAATATACTACTGGTTCCCGAAAATGTCTGGAAAAATGATGGATGAAAATTGGGGATTGCTTCACTTCCTTACTGCATTTATTTCATTTAACGGAATCTTCTGGCCAATGCACAAACTTGGAGTGATGGGAATGGCACGAAGACATCATACCTGGTTTGTTAGTGTAGACGAGTACACCAATATTCCAGCAGAAATGGCATCATGGAACTTATTCATATCCGTCAGTGCGTTCTTATTCTTTTTCTCGAACTTCATTTTGATTGGAAATATGATTAAGACAATTGTTTCAGGCAAAAAGGCTCCAGCAGATCCTTGGGGTGGATGGTCGTTTGAATGGATGTGTACTTCTCCTCCTCCAACTCCTTCGTTTGATCCACACAATCTACCAGTTCTACACGATGCAAATGAATATCATGAAGAGGAACCAGGTAAATTTGCACAATGGTTTACTGGATTGATGGTTCCTGAAGACGATTCGGAGGTGAGTCATTGAGCGGAGATCATGATTACGAACATCACATAGAGCCTTGGGGCCCTCACGACTGGAGTCATGGAGCACCTCACAATTCATTTGCTCCATTAGTAATGAGTATTGGATTCGGAGTATTCCTGTACACATTTGCTAATATCTTCGTAATGGGAGAATTAGTCGATATTAGTTCTATGGCAGGAGTAATGCTCGGTTTCATCATTATTACATTAGGTCTGATGATTTGGTGGCGTCAAGATATGTCTTTCGATGGTGTTTACGAACCTAAAGGAGTTGGAGCACCGTTCCGTAATATCGACTTACGTAAGGTTGCTATGTGGATTTTCCTTATGTCTGAGATGATGGTATTTACCAGTCTATTTAGCACCTACATCCGATATAGATTAGGTATCCAAAACTGCGAAGAGCTATTCCTTTCCGGTGAATGGGTCGAAGGAACAACTGTTACCTGCTTTGAACCAGCAGCTCATCTAATTGCAAGTAGTTGGTTCCACCTAGCACCAGGAGCAGTCAACACCTTCGCTCTTATCATTTCTTCTTTCACAATTGTACTTGCTCTCAAGACGGCGAAGATGAGTAATAAGAAATATGCAAAGAAATACAATATCGATAAATCAGATGTTGATGCTCACCGTAGCCGTAAAGTTGGTGTTTTCCTCGGTTCTACGTTATTCCTCGCTACCTTATTCCTAACTCTAAAGTTGATTGAATGGTTCATAGGTTTCCCTACTCCAGGTCCTCTAACAGAACTTAACCACGGTTATGATAGTATCAAATCACTGTATTCTGAAGGATACACAATACACGCTGCTGCATACACAAATGTCCACTATGATGCTGATCCTACCTCCAAGTATTTCCATATCCCAGCAGATAGCGCACTGGCCATGATGATGGATGCAGGTACTCACCCTGGTGGAGTAATGATGGCAGATATCCGTGTCAGTGCTTCCACGTTCTATGTAACAACAGGAACGCACGGTGTGCACGTCTTCGCAGGTATGGTAGGTCTATCTTACATGACTTTCAAGGCACTTAGAGGAGGTTACGGCCCTTCAAACGCAGTCTCAATCGAATACTTCGGCCTATACTGGCACTTCGTTGATCTAGTTTGGGTACTAGTTTTCCCATTCTTCTATCTATTCTAATGGTGATAAAATGGCAGGATATACAATTCTCGGACGCGACCCATATTGGATGAATTTCTGGGGACTGATGATATTGACTGCTATTGAAGTAATTGCAGTTGGAGTAGAAATTTCAAAGGCAATCACAATGAGTATACTTATTGGAATTGCAATTCCCAAATTCATTATGATTGCTGCAATTTTTATGCATCTTTATGGTGATGCTGACTCAAAGATATTGACCATGACTGCTCTTTTCCCCGCATTCTTCATCATTGTAATGGTATTCTTCATCGGATTGACAAGTCCAGGGGCTCCAACTGAGTTGCCTGCATGGTGTAGACCCCCTAGTTGGCTCTAATTAGTACAAACGGTGAAATCTACCTAGCCTCTCGTCGGAGTATTGCTGACGTCGCATAGCCTGGTATTGCGCTGGATTTGAAATCCAGTGTCCCTCGGACTCGGGAGTTCAAATCTCTCCGTCAGCGCCACCTAAATAACACGGAAAGGTATTGAACAACAATGTTGCTCGGAGGTCATGCCTCGAAGGAGCGTCATACTACCGTTGCTGGCAATCCTGCTTCTTCCAATGGCTGGATGTTTGAGTAGTTCACCAATAAATTGGGGCAGTGATGTAGGAGAGTATTCCGCTGTTCTAAATGAAAATAATACTGAGATTGTGATTGATGATCGAATGTCGGTATACCAAGAAAGTTATCTGGAATCTGTTGGAATTGGGACTGTAGGTTGTCAAGGAGAAAATGGCACCATGGCTCAATCTTCACAATCTGTAGTTGCAGATGAATATGGAGGAACACCAATTAGAATTGAAGGATGGTTAGCTAACGGTAAAGCATTTCCAGATCATGATGGTCCCGCAGTATATTCAATCGCAGTGAATATGATGTCTATTGAAGAGGCTCGTAATTTAAAACCACATGAATTAGACCCTCAAGAAGACATACCATTGATGAAGGAATGGGATGATCCTTTAATGGCTGAAGGGCAATTTGGATCTGAATTCGAAGATATTCAAACAAAAAGAGGCTGGGCTGTAATTGGAGTTATTCCTGCAAGTGAAAATATTGCAGATGGAATGATTGGACTACTAGATTGGAATAGACCAATATCAATTGAAGGATATTTCTTACATGATCAAAAGAATATTCGTATCCCTACAGAGTTATCGGTATCCGATTGTAATGTAGCATTTAGAGAAAGTTTTGGAGCATATTTCGCTGTTACTTCAATGACGATTGCTGGAAATGAAGCATCTGCTAGTCAAGAATACTCTGTTGGATCTATTCCATTATTGGGTGGATCCATGTATCTTCTATTGGTAATAACCGGCGGCGCAGCAGGGGCATTTGGAGCCTTTACTTACAGTACAATTCAAATTAGAAAGAAGGCAAATCAAACTGCATCTGTACTAATGTCTGAAAAACAAATTCGAGCAGCTGGTGGAGTTGATAAAGAACTAAAACAACATCGACGAGATGTTGAAAAATTAGAACAGAGCAGTAGTTCTTCAAACATTGAGGTTGTAGACGATACTGCAACAAAGAAAATGGAAATCAAGGAATTCGATGTATCTGGCACTCTAGAGAGCGCTCCTGATGGATTAGAAGCCACAGCTTCTCTTGGTAAAACTACAGGAAGAGGTGTAATTCAAACTGAAGAATCCGCAGAGATGGATGAAAAATTCAAGTCCGTAATGGAAAATGCTATGGCAAAAGAAGAAACTGTATCTTCGGGCCCTTCTTCAAGAAGAATAGGAGGAGGTGTCACTAGTTCGGGATCAAGTTCTGTCTCATCAAGTGGAAAAAGGACTATGGCAAATATTTCTACAACAGAAAATGATGTTAATGAAGAAATAATAGAGCGAAAATCTCCACCTGTATCCAGAAGAAAACGTGTAGTAAAAAAGGAAGTAGTGCCCGAAGAAGTAGAGGAAGAAGTTCCTGAAGAGACAGGGGCCCGATATGAAACTAGAGAAGGGCCAAGTCTTTCTGATGATGAAGAGTTCTCAGACTTCTCTTTCTAATCAAACTAGTAATCTAACAGCACTAGGGAGTACAGTCATATCCATTGGAGTAGTTCCAATATTTTCTCCATCAATATTGATTGCAGTAGGAATTGGAGTCTCTATTCTTAATGACTCAAATCGATGGTAAACGACATCAGGGTGAAATACATGGCGCCCCTCTTTTTTTAGAAGTCCGAAGGCCTTCAGAATAGCTCCACGACGCATACGATTTAGAATACCTATATCCATCATCCCATCATCTATTGATGCTCCAGGTGCTAAAGGAAGACCTGCTCCACCTGTTTGAGTATTTTGAATAAGAAATAATGTAAAATCTGAATCCATTTCATGACCATCTAATATCAATTTAGCATGACGTCGCCTATTGAGTAAAATGGAAATAACAATTCCGACGTCATATCGAATTGGACCTAAAAAGCGCATTTTTTCGGCAATTAAATTAGAATCAATTCCCAATCCCCAAGTCACAAGATTATGGCTATACCAAGTCATCTGATCTTTTTCTTTTCCAGGTAAACCCTCTGTGAGAATAACTCTAGAAATATCTAACTCTTGTATTCTCCCTGAAACAATCCTAGAAACTGCATCTTCAACTCCGTTTATTTTCAAATCATAAGCATGAGAATTACCTGTTCCTGCTGGAACAAAAGCAACAATAGGAGGTTCTCTATCTTCTGAATTTCGCATTCTTCCTGTAATCACTTCTGACATGCTTCCATCTCCACCTACTACAGCAAAAACATCATCATTATTTGCAGCAATATTTGCAGATAATTCAATTAAATGTCCAGGATGTGAAGATCGATAAATTTCTACTAGAATTCCTGACTCTTCAAGTAATTTCTTAGCCTCTAGAGCAACCTTTTCTCCCTTTTTCTTCCCAGAATATGGGTTAACCATTAGATGAACTTTTGACGGTTTAATTTTGCCAACTGATTCACGAGAGAAAATAGGAGAAAAAATAGGTCTATGCACTCCTTTTTTCTTTTTACTTTCAAAATCTGAATGAAACTCAACTGGCTCAGGTGAGGTTGGCATGAACAACGTATAACTGTTCAACGCTTGAATTCTACCGAAAATTACGGGTATCTGTAACCCCTCCGGAAGAATAAGGTAGGGGGCGAAGAGAGTCGTATGGAAGATCAAGTTCGCTTCATGCAGCATGCATTGGATATTGCAGAGAACGGAATAGGACGAGTGTCTCCAAATCCACCAGTTGGTTGTGTACTTGTGCAAAATAATCGAATTATTGCAGAAGGATGGCACAATCAAATCGGAGATTTGCATGCTGAACAGGCAGCCATAGCTGATGCTGAAATGAATGGAGAAAATACAGAAGGTTGTATTGCATATGTTACATTAGAACCATGTAACCATTTTGGAAGAACACCCCCCTGTACACAAGCACTACTTTGGGCAGGTGTTTCAAAAGTTGTAATTGCTAGTCGTGATCCTAATCCAAATGTTCGAGGAGAAGGCATCAATGCACTATTGGCTGCAGGAATAGATGTAGAAGTGGGAATTCTAGAAAACAATGCAATAATACAAATGCAATCTTTTCTTAATTGGTGCCAATTGAGAAGACCTTTAGTGACAATAAAAATAGCAGTTGATAGATATAATAAAGTAGACAATAATGAATTAATTTCAAGCCGATTCACGAGCCAAAGTTCATTGAAATTCGCACATGCACTAAGACGGCAGTCTGATGCGATTTTGGTTGGTTCCAAAACTGTAATTCGAGATAATCCTTCACTGACGATTAGAAATGTAAAGAAGGATGGTGTAACGAATCCTATTCGAATAATTCTTGATACACGAGGAGAAATAGAGAAAGATGCAAAGGTTTGGAATGATGATGCAACTACGATAAAGATTCATGGTAATTCGAATAATATTCCAATTCAAGGAATTGAGGAAATTTCTATGCCATCCGTTACAGAACAAAGAATTCCTAAAGATCTATTAGATCTTCTAGGCGATAGAGGAATTCAAGAACTTCTTGTAGAAGGTGGACCTTCAGTTTGGAGATCATTTCTTGAGAATAAGATTGTAGATCGTATTATCCACATTCGTTCTCCAAATGAGTTAGGTGATGGGCCAGAGATGGAATTAACAGATGAGTTACTTACAATGAATAATCTTGTTTTGAAAAAGAAAATTATGAGTGATGAGGATGAGATTAGTATCTTTACAAAAAATGGAAACGAATTGCCTCACAAAACTTGGCCTTATCCGTCGGTTTGAAAGGTATTGCATAAGTGGAGAGTTTGGGCGATTAGTGTAGTCTGGATATCATTTGGCGCTTCGGACGCCAGGACACGGGTTCGAATCCTGTATCGCCCACTTCTCAACATGGGTCTATTCGAACCAATGCTCTTGCAAGACTTCTATGAACCCAAATCGGATGTATTGAAGAAATATCATAATTAATTGCAGATAATGCTTTTCGAAATTCTTTCGGTTCAACATCAAACGGGGAGAAGGTTTCATTATTCAATAAGTCAGGGTTGGCCCTTACAACTTCAGGGTTTATTGGAAGTAGCATTACCATTGGACCTCTAGAAATAATTGATAGAGAATACATAGTATCTTTTAGAATCTCAATCCCTTCTCCAGTCGTCCAAGAATTTCTTCCATAAGGTGGATCAAATGCATGAGCTGCTCCTGAAATAGGATTGACTTTTTTATGAATCTCAGTGGCATCAGAGGATTGAACTATTTTTTCCCCATTGAATTTTATTTGTTGCAAATTGAGAATTGTTCCTTTAACCATCTCTGGATCTAAATCACTTGCAATAACTGGAATACCTACCATAGCTGATTCGATTGCTATTCCCCCTGTCCCACAGAAAGGATCTATGATAGTCGTAGGTGGTTGGCCATCAGTGTAACATAAATTTACCATTGCTCTTGCTAGTCTTGGATCTAAGCTAACTGGCTTAAAATATGGGCGATCTGTAGGGGAGCGTTTTTGAAAACTTTGACCGCCGGGGCCGGTTGAATTGAGGATCCCCCAAATGAAAAAGGGGGAATCTAACTCAGCCGGATCTGGAGGAATCGGTTTTTGAGGACTGCCGCAATAATGCAACATAATTTCAATATCTGGATTGTCAAGATTTACTCTCCATCCTCTTTTATGTAAAATTGCTCCGACGTCAGACTGAATTTTGCTAATACTAATTCCTTCCATGTTTCCCATTTTTGATGCCCTGACTGCAATTGATTTTTCATTTAATAGTTGAATATTTGAGAACCAATCTGCAATAATTTCAGGATTAAGCCCCTCATAAGAATAATCAAATGGAGATAATGATTGGTCGATAAATGCAGAATTCTGAATAGAATTATTGTCTGAAACAATAACAACTCTCGGATGAAGAATTTGTTGAATTTTTCCAAGAGCATTTGCTTCAGAACGGAATAATGCTGGGTGCCAGCCGTTTCCAACCCAAGCAGCGACCATGGCTTCCCCCTCCTCTGGGATACGCTATTCGCCTTCAATCCTATAACACCCAATGGGCTCGAAGGTACATGAGCGCGGCAGGTCGGAGTACTACAGCACGAATCGCTCTGATGATTACATTCCTCTTTTTGGGCACAATTTTACTTACAGTTACTACCGCTCAATCTGATGATCCTAAAGTTCTCTCACACGAAAGAAATCGTCTCTATTTCTATGGTGAATCAAATGGTGATGGATATACTACGTGGCCAATGTGGAATAATGCACAAGCCTCCGATCCAAATAGTGATGACAGTATTGGAGAGCAAAACGCGTTCATTCCCGGCGACCCAAATAACGGAGGGGGGACAAGAGAATTCACCTTTGATGGAGAAATTGCTAGTGACAATATTACTGAAATAAATTCTGAACAAACCATAACTGGTAATTTCAGATTGAGTATATTTTGTCAAGGAAGTTGCAATACAGATGTAACTATATTTCTTAGAAAGGGTGGAGTAGATATCACATCAGTAACTGTGTCTCCTGAAAATGAAGGTGGAGATACGTATATCTTCGAGTTTTTCCATAACATCAAAGAAATAAAAGCAGATGAAACCCTTGGATTAAGAATTCAATTTACAAAACCTAGTGGAGCAGGAGATGGTTATACTCTCTATTTAGGACAAAATGATTTCCAAATGGATATTCCCGTTATTCCTCCTGAAACTTCAGATATAGGGGATGTTCTATTGGAAGAAGGGAGTGTATGGAAAACTCCGTATGCAGATGCTGGATTGGGTTTCCAAGCATCATCTACTGAGAAAGTCGGAATTTTCATGCCCATTTTCTTGGGTATTCTCCTTCTTGCCGGGGCTATATGTGGAGTTGTTTTCACTCCAGGGATGCCAGCCATGACCGGAGCTGCTGTTCTCACTTGTTTATCTCTAATTGGACCAATAGTTGCAGCGCCAATTGTATCATACATGGATGTCGCAGAACATTCGGATGTAGATATGCAACCAAATATGTACACAGTAGATCAATTCGCATCATTAGAAGCCAGTTCAGGTAGTTTCTTGACTGACTTTTCTGATGGTGATGAATTTGAAATCTGGGTCCCTCTTAATGGAAATGAGGTTTATTCAAAATCTATTCAACATAATGGACGGTCTGCAATTCTTTGGGGATTGGCTCATGAAGAGCATAACGAATTATTAGGGAATTCGGAAATTACTACAATAGCTGGAAGAGAAGCAATTCAACTTTATTTCTCTTCAATCATTCAATATACTGATGATTTAGACTGTACAGAAAATTCGAATGAAAATGATACTGATGAAGACGGACAAACAAGTGCGTGCGCAGAATATGACTTATCAAAAAGTGGAGGAGTTGTAATAAAAGTAGTACTCGGACAGGATGGGGAAAATGTACGTCCAATCAATAATCAGAATGTGACACTAACAGATGGTTCTCCAAGAAATGCAGTACTATGGACCGATACAGAACCAATGGGTACACCACAAACATGGGGTACGTACTCATTAGCAGGACTTGTTCCTGCAATTGGATGTTTAGGGTTTGGAGTATGGGCTATTGTTAATTCTCAACGTAGTTCAGAAGATGAAGATGATGAATATGATTTTGAAGATGATGATTTCATCGATGATTTAGATATCTAGGTGGAATCATGGGTTGTAACCTAAGGGATTTAGCGAAAGCAGAATCAATTAATCTATCAGATTTATCCGGTGAACGAATTGCTGTTGATGTTTTCTTATCTGCTTATCAATTCATAACTGCAATGACTGGACAGGATGGCCGGCCTCTTTCAGATTCAAATTCTAGACCTGTAGCTCACCTAATGGGATTCTTAGATAGAGCAACTATTTTGATTGCATCAGGAATTGAACCAGTGTTTGTTTTTGATGGAAAGCCGCCTGATTTGAAACGTGAAACACTTAATGATAGGAGATCAAGGAAAGATGTTGCAAGAGCAAAATGGGAACATGCTATGGAATCTGGCGACTTGAAAGCGGCGAAAAAAATTGGACCTCAAATTGCAGAATATACATCAGAAATGATTCAGGAAACCAAAGATTTGTTTGATGTTCTCGGTGTTTCATGGATTGTAGCCCCAATGGAAGCAGAAGGGGCTGCAGCAGTCAGAGCAAGAAATGGGGAAATGCACGCAGTTGCTACTCAGGACTGGGATGCATTGCTATACGGAGCTCCGATTATGATTCGTAATCTAATGTCTCATGGAACCAAAAAATTTGGGCGTACTCTAACAGCAGAACGAATTGTTCTCAATGATCTATTGGATGAACATGGAATTACCCATGAGCAACTAGTAGATCTTGGAATAATGATTGGTACGGATTTTCACCCTGGATTCAAAGGTGTAGGTCCTAAGACAGGTTTGAAATTAATTAAAGCACATGGGACTCTTGAAGCCGTAGCAGAAGTCAAAGGAATTGAAGTACCACATAATATAGAAGAAATTAGAAATCTTTTCCTGAATCATCCAATCAATGAAGGTATTGATTTACCTACACCAAATAGAGCAGTAGAAGAAAGAATTCGAGAATTTGTTCAAAATCAAAGGGGTTTCTCCGAAAATAGAACAATGCGTGCTTTAGATAGATTAGCATCTGTTGGAAAATTAAGATCAGAATCAAAGCCAACACTATTTGACTTCTAGTTGGATAAGACTCATCCCAGCGATAGCATCTCAACTTCTATGGAGGATACAATGTCTCTAACCAATGAGCAATCATTGAAACAAAGAAATTGGGTTCTTTTACTGGTATTTGGGCTCTTTCTAAACATTATTGTATCTTTTACTAGTGATTTAGGTTTAGATACTCACGTCCATATGGCAAGAGATGATTCTTTTACAGAATCTGAAGAGGCTACTCTTCCATGGGGCCATACCAGACCATTAGATCCTATGGCGAGTAATCCAGAATATTCCCCCTCTCTTGATTTCGGATGGTATCATTTTCTTCCAAATTCAGAAAATAATGTGCATCTTCTTGGCTTTTCACTAATGTGTATGCTTCTATTCTTAACGATATTAATTTTCAAAATTTATGGATCGATAGAGCATGGAATTTCAGTAGCTGCAATTGTAGCAATACATCCAACATTTATTTTCGCAACTGGAAGAGTCTTTCCAGAAGTAATAGTGGCGATATTCACAATTCTACTAATTATTGGATTATTGGTTTATGAAAAATGGCAATCATGGATTGGAATTCTTTCTTCAGCAACAATTTCAGGGTTATCAATGGGATTAATCTTATTTGTGAAAGGAATAAATCCCTGGTATTGTCTTGTTGTTACCTTTCTCATACTACTCTGGCATTCTGTAGACAAAATAGAGAAATGGAATGAATATACTCGATCTCCCTCATTTGCAATTAAAATTGGAGGTTTGAGCACATTGATTGGATTATTTCTTGTTGGAATAATATCGGATTCTGGTACATTCTACACAGTAAAAAGCGAAACATTACGTTTTTCAGGTGCTTTAGTAGTTGCCTCAATAGATGTAATTTTGATTTATGTTTTGTTTGGAATGATACTTTGGCCGATTATAGGAAATAATTTACGAAAAATATGGAAAATTAATAGTCACGAAATTGCAAGTTTGGTGGGTTTTATTTCAGTCTTAACTACTGCTATTATTTTCTATATCGCTGCACTATGGACTTATGAATCTAAATTATGGAATGCTGATTGGCCATGGATGATGTGGACAATGGGAAATAATGGCAGATATATATCGATGCTAATGGTTCCAATTTTCTTTGTGATTTATCGAATTCATCAAATTGACCCAAGTACAGCAACACCATTTTTTGCAAAAGAAAAAACAAAATCGATGATATTAGGAATCTGTTTAATCATTCCATTATCCTTACTCACTGCAATTCATGGACAAACAATGTGGACTGATGATGCTGCTGAAATTTTATCAGAAAATATGGATAATGGAGAAGATTTCTTGTTTGTTCATGATGCCACATTGGGAATGCATTATCTTTACACATTCCATACAGAAATTGATGATGTAAATACTAGAGAGATTACTGGACATTGGAGAGATCCGAGTTCAGAATGGGAAATAGAATTATTCTCAGGAGAACTGTGGAATAATCGAGGCAATTTATCAGGCATTCAATGGGTTGTACTATCTCCTGGAATAGAATGGGAAAATCCACCTGAAGATTGGAGATATATCACTGGTCAAGCAGATTTTATGAATGGCGGGGGCGAATGGAAAATTTACAGTAATCAAATAATTGTTCAATCATGATTTTCATCTACCGAATCTAGAACTGTATTTCTTTCTCTTTGGAACCATTTTAATCTCTTCTTAGTAGGTGTAGAAGTCTCTTCTTCGCAAGAAGAACGGAGGATCTTGGGAAGGATTTTGTCCGGAATAATTTGGAATGGCATCACAAAGGCCGCAACTCCCAAAATCATCTCAGCCCCTGGAATACTAAAAACTCTCAATGGAGGGACAAAAACGCCAATAGAGGCTAATTTAGAAACAGTATTACGTCTTTCTTGACGAGATGTTCTTCTTCCAAGTTGAATCTTATACAATGTAAGCATTGCATCTTTGATGTCGATTGATTCGTCCTTCACTAGGTCCCAACCTTCATTCAATGAACGACCCCATTCTTCTGGATCTTTCGCAACTTTTGCAATTTCAGCGCGTTGCTCTTTAGTTGTCAAAGATTTTACTCGTCGAGCTCCTTTCAAGGCTATACTACGAAATGCAAACAAGCGCCGAAGTTTACCTGCCATACACAGTCTAGGCGTATGATAGACTTGGTTATGTCGATTAATTACCTGAACGTTCATCCTGAATCTTAGCACGAACTGTCTTACATTCCTTGGCAACATCAGACAATGCTTTTCTCAATCTTCGACCTGCTGCATCAGTTCCACGATCATGTTTAGCAGCATCTCCAAGAGTTTCGTTCAACATTGCAATCATATTCTCAATATCACTAGTTACAGCCATATTTCGCGGGGATAAAAACTCCTTCAAAACATTTGTTAATTTAAGTTCAATAGATAATTGAAGTTGTTGTCTCGCACTAATTGTGAAATACAGTTACTACTGCCCATTAACAAGGAATGCGGAGGGTTTTGGATGGATTGGTATGCTCGCAAACCATCTTTGGAACCTTCTGATCCCCAACATACTGAGGAATGGAAAGATTCAATTCGACAAGTTATAGACAAATTGGGAAGTAATGAGGCTGAAAGAATTCTCCTAGAAACTCTTGCTGAAGCCAACAAAAATGGAATGGAAATTCGTCCAGTATCGACGCCTTATCTAAATACTATTCACCCGGATCAACAACCAACATATCCTGGGAATTTATCTGTAGAATCAAGAATTCATGGGATTCTTCGTTGGAATGCAATGATGATGGTAACAAAAGCAAACAAAGAAAATGATGGAATAGGGGGCCATATCTCAACATATGCATCTGTAAGCACTCTGTGGGAAGTAGGAATGAATCACCATTTCAAAGGGAAAAATATGGGAGAATCTATTGGTGACCACATATATTTCCAGGGGCATGCGAGCCCAGGAATATATGCAAGATCTTGGTTAGAAGGAAGGTTATCGAAAGACCAAATTAACAATTTTCGTCAAGAAGTCTTTGGAAGAGGATTGTCTTCTTATCCTCATCCTAGATTAATGCCAAATTATTGGGAGTTTCCAACTGTAAGTATGGGTCTTGGAGCAATGTCCGCTATTCATCATGCAAGATTCAATCGTTATCTAAGTGACAGAGGTTTGGCAGATACTAGAGAAAGTACAGTTTGGTATACGATGGGAGATGGAGAATCGGACGAACCAGAATCCCTATCTGAAATTGCATTAGCAGCAAGAGAAGGATTGGATAATCTAGTATTCATCATCAATTGTAATCTACAAAGGCTGGATGGGCCTGTTCGAGGAAATGGAAAAATTGTACAAGAACTTGAAGGAAGATTTAGTGGTGCTGGATGGAATGTAATTAAATTGTTATGGGGCACAAAATGGGATAAATTATTCTCTCATGCAAATGGAAAATATCTTGCAGAAAGACTGAATCAATTAGTTGACGGAGATGAACAAAGAATACTCACAGGTAATGCAGAAATCATTAGAAATGAATTATTCAATTCTCCTGAATTATCTGAAATGATTCAAGGTTGGAGTGACAATGATCTCATTGCACTAACAGAAAATGTTGGAGGGCATGATATGGAAAAAATACATGCAGCATTCAGTTCTGCTCGTGCGAATAAAGGCTCACCAACAGTTATTCTTGCTAGGACTATCAAAGGATATGGATTAGGTCCAGGATTCGCAGGAAGAAATACTACTCATCAAAAAAAGAAGGCTGATATTGATGCGATGATGTATATGAGAGATATGATTGGATTAGAATTTACTGATGAAGAATTAGAATCCTATCCATTCGTTGAACCTGGAATGATGCCAGAAATAGAAGAATACATGAAACAAAGAAGAGAAAAACTCGGAGGATCTATCCCAGAACGGATAGTTAGAAATGAGGCAGTACTTGCTAACCGAAAAATTTTCACAGAATTTGATGATGGAACAAAGGGAACTCTAGAAGTAAGCACCACAATGGCATTTGTAAAAATCCTTAGAGGGCTAATGAAAGACAAAGTTGTGGGTTCACAGGTTGTTTTGATTATTCCTGATGAAGCAAGAACTTTTGGAATGGACCCACTATTTGCTGAGTTTGGAATTTATCATCCTGAAGGACAATTGTATAAGCCTGTAGATCATAAGACATTGATGAAATACAAGGTTAGTAAAAATGGTCAAA
This sequence comes from Euryarchaeota archaeon UBA125, assembly GCA_002502625.1. Classification (GTDB taxonomy): domain Archaea; phylum Thermoplasmatota; class Poseidoniia; order Poseidoniales; family Thalassarchaeaceae; genus MGIIb-N2. The sequence goes on along the minus strand of DAPV01000041.1, from coordinate 7,069 downwards.
TTATTCAGGCTGGAATCAACGAAGCAGGGGCTATGTCCACATTCATAGCTAGTGCAATGTCATATGCAACAGCAAATATTGCTACAATTCCATTCTATACTTTCTACTCCATGTTTGGATTTCAGCGCGTTGCAGATCTTATTTGGGCTGCTGCCGATGGTAGGGCTAGGGGATTTCTAATGGGAGCAACTTCAGGAAGAACGACTCTCAATGGTGAAGGCCTTCAGCATCAAGATGGGCATTCATTACTCATGGCACATACCAATCCTGCAGTAAGAGCATGGGACCCTGCATTTGCATATGAAATTGCAGCGATAATCAAACATGGAATAGATGAAATGTATGTAAAAGACAAGGATGTAATGCATTATATTGCCCTATACAATGAAAATTATTCGATGCCTAAAATTCCTCATTTTGTTGAAGAAAAAGATATCATAAGTGGGATGTACAAATACAACGATTTTGGCGAAGGAGAACAGTCGGTTGAACTATTGGGTTCTGGTCCAATAATGAAACAAGTTCTGAAGGCAGCAGAAATTCTAGTGGAGAAAGGGATCTCATGTAGAGTCTGGTCAGTCACATCATATGGTGAGTTACATAGAGAGGCTGCTGAACTAGAAAGAATGGATAGACTGTCTCCAACTTTTTACCCAAGTGAGAAACAAATAGGATTCCCAGAACCCGTACCTGAAAGAGTAGTGTGGAAGAATCGACATAAATCAAGAATTTACGAATGTCTCAGTAAATCTAGTCATTCTATGACACCTTCGGACAATGTATGTGTGGCAGTTTCTGATAATATTCGAGCAATTCCAGAACTAATTCGTCCTTGGATTCCTCAAAACACTTACATTGTACTAGGAACAGATGGATTTGGTAGATCTGATACTAGATCTTCTCTAAGAAGATTTTTCGAGGTTGACTCAGAACATATCGCTTTAGCAGCTATCTCTGGACTTTGTAAACAGGGATATGCAGATTATTCATTGTTTGAATCAACGAAGAAAGAATTCGGCATAGATGTCGAACGCGAAGATATCACATCTCTCTAGGAATTGGGGGCGTCCATCCTCCTTGACGGTTATGATCTAAGACATGCCAATAAATCGAGGTAATTGAAACTGAAGAATCGAGTAATTCTTGATCATTGGAACACTGTAAATTTGATAATTTTCTATTCCAAACCCATTTTGAATGTGACTTTAGAAGTGGAATATGTAGTGCAGGTCCATTTGTTGGTAGTCCATGTTTTACTAACCATTCACGCTCAATGATTTGATTGTTTTTTAATTCATTTCTGACTTGTTGCCACCCGTTAAATTTACCATTTTCATTTTTTCCTGATTTTTTCTTCAACAACCATGAAGGATTAATTGATGAATCAAGTGTGATCTCATTTTTTTTCAAAATAGGAATCATCCATGGTGAAATATAACCTCCTGGAGCACGGAACCAAGGTCTGAATGAGTCACCAGCGAAAGATTGTATTATTCGTATTGATTCAGAAATTGCATAATTAAATTCTTCAGAACGATCTCCCCAAGCAGACCAACAAATATGTTTCAATCCATGAATTCCAATTCTCAATCCTGGACGACTGTTTTGTATACTATATATTGCATCAACGAAAAGTGGATCTTCAAATTGTTCTGCGATTACAAAAATGGTTAATGTTTCGTCATCTCTTCTAGTAAGCCACCATTTTTCTAATGACTTGAATGATTGATTCAAAGTATTACTCATAAGTCTAGAATCTAAATTTAAACACCATGGAGATACCTTTGATCTAGTAGGATGTCCAGAAATTGAGGGATGATGGTGTAAGTCATCAGAATCTACTGAAAACCAATATCTCGAAGTCATTTCATTCACCGGTTAGTATCCAATATGCCTCATATGGAACTTCGTTGCCTTCATTTTCTTCAATCATCTCTACCCCAAAATCAGAAATTATACCTTCATGTCTTTCAACTGCAGAACGAATAGTGATTAATCCACCTAAATTTTCAGGATCTGCAGAGAGTTGGACAACATCTACTTTGGATTTTGATGCAATGTTAATCATTATGTCAATTGATTTGGATGCTAGACCACGAAGACGAAAATTAGGTGCAATCCAATAACCAAGATTCCAATGAATTCCTCTACTCAATGATTTTCTTTCAATCGTACGAAATCTAACTACATCAAATCCAATTAATCCAACTATTTCTTCACTATTTTGTTCAATTAATACCCAATGATGATAATGAATAGAATTAGGACCAGATGTAACATCAACAATGAATGATCGTATCTGGAATTCCATCGATAATGATGAGTCCAACCAAGGCATAGCTATCCTAACTGAATTAGGATCATTGGTAAATGCATTAATTAGACCATGAGTATGACTTGTTGACAATGGAACTAATTTGATTCCATCATCTAGATGATGCTCTGAGCGGGTCCAGTCCACAAATTCTGATGGGGGCACTTCGATTCAACCCAACTGCTTCAATGCCGCTTGAACATGTTGATCTTCTGACTTGGAAGTCTTAGCAGCATTCAACATAGAAGCTAACTCATTGGTTCTTCCAAGATTTTTCAACAAAGCACCCACATACAACATTAATCGATATTTATCCGAAAGATGAGGGCCTATCTCATCTAGAATTCTTGTTGCCTCATCTTTTCGGTCTGATTTTGCTGCTTCCATTGCCTCTTTGATTTTAGATGCAAGAATTCTATCATCCCAAGGATCTCTTTGAGCCCACGGCCAAATTGTTTTAATTTCCTCATGGAGAGTTTGTTCGGGTTGAGAGATTTGTTCAACTGGCATTGATGGCATTACTGGCATTTTTGGTGATGTATCAGAAACAGTATTTTCATTTTGAAAAACTGTTGCAGGTGGTGCAGAAACTGGAGTAGGTGGTAAATTCGAAGAGGTAGGGGTTTCAGGACTAATCACAGGTTGCTGATTTTGAGGCATTGATGGCATAGGGGGTAATGTAGACGTTTGAGGGGATTCCTGTACACTTGGAGATTGAACAACAGCAGTAACTGGAGGGGTATTAACATCTTGATCTTCTTGATTTAATATCGGTGTTGAATCAGTAACATTCCAATCTTCATTCAATAAATCAGAATCCATCTCGTTTGTTGAACTAGATGTTGGATCAACTAACTTAACCATAGTAGGCTCAGGGATAGAAATTTCTGATTGATCTTCTTCAGGAACAATAAATTTCTCAACAGAAGTTGGTGCGTCCTCTGCAGAAAGAACAAAATCAGTGTCATCAACATCACCACCTATTTCATCTTGAGATACCAATTGCCTTGCAAACCCTACTGAATGTGAAACTACAACATCATCTGAATCATCATATTCAGCAACATCTACTGAAAAATCAGACATATCAAATGAATGATTTGTCCAGTCAACATCATTTCCATCTTCTTCACCTTCTTCAATTCCAGAAGTTAATTCATCTAACAGACCACCGACTACTTGTTCATCAGATTTTCTTGATTGTTGATGGGAACTAACTGTAAAATCATAATAACAGCGACTACAGGTATCTGCATCAAGAGGATTCTCAAGACTACATAATGGGCAGTGAAGGGCCTCATCATCAGTCTTCTTTCTTCGGAACACCTGATGCACCCCAGCAACCTTGTCGTGTAATGTAACGAGCATAAGTTCTCCCTGTCTCTGTTGACAAAAAAATTAAGTGGAATACAAATTGATTTTCGGGAGAGTCATAAGTACAAGTCATTAGCATATAACATGGCGGACGAGAATAATCGAATCCGTCGCATCGATACTTCTTCATCAGATAATGAAATTAGAACGAATGTACGTAAAAGTCAAGATTATCATGCCAAATTCATTGATGCTATCCAAGTTGAATTAGAAGATGAGATGTCACAAGTAGAAAATCGACTTAAAACTTGGAATAAAAAACGATTGTTAGCGCATGGAGTTAGTCTTTTTCAACTCAAAGCGAGGTCTGCTGGATGGATGTATGGACAACGATTACTACGTCTAACTATTGATGGAGGTGGCCCATTGCCGTCTCATAGATTCAAACATGGAGATATCGTATTACTCAGTCGTTCTGATCCATTAGGAAAAGAAGCTATAGAAGCAGTAGTCGCTAACCGTTCGAGAAGTTCAATTCGATTAGCAATGAATGATCTACCAAAGGGACATCGGCAAGGGCATTGGAGATTAGATAGGGGGGCAAATCGTATTGCGCATGATAGAATGAGGGATGCATTAAACTCATTTTTATCTGATGAAAATTCAACTGACCTTTCATCTCTATTATTAGGGCAAGTAAGGGACATCGAAGATGCAGGTAAAACACCACACAGAATAAAAGGAATCAGCCCAAACGAATTCAATAATTCAACTCAATTAAATGAGGTGCAAAATCAAGCTGTTTCTAAAGCGATGGAACAACGTCTATCATTAATACAAGGACCTCCAGGAACTGGTAAAACATATACAGCAGTTAGGATTTTAGAAGGATGGGCAAAAAATAGCAATACTCCAATCTTAGCTGTAGCTGAATCAAATGTTGCAGTAGACAACCTGTTGGAAGGTTTACTAAATCTAAGAGTCAATGCAGTTAGATTAGGACAACCAGTAAAAGTAAGAGAATCGTTACGTGAAGCAACAATTGATGCAAAAATGGAGGTGCATCGTCTTAGGAAAGATCTAGATGTTATACTTGAGTTAAACGAAGATTTGTCAAGACGTATTTCAGGAATGAAAGGTAAAGATAAGGGACTAGCACATCGAGATTTGAAGAAAGGATGGAAAGATGCAAGAAGAATTGAACAACAAATGAAGGATGACATTTTAGAAAATGCAGATGTAATTTGTGCAACATGCATTGGTTCAGGACATATACTACTTGATGGAAGGAGATTTCCTAGAGTACTAATTGATGAGGCTACACAAGCAACAGAACCGGCTACACTAGTCCCTATAGTCAGAGGATGTAAACAGTTAGTTCTAGTTGGAGATCATAAACAACTTCCTCCTACTGTTATTTCCTCTCGTGCTGAAAAAATGGGGTTAAATATCTCGCTTTTTGAAAGATTAATTCAGTTGGGTGTAAACTCTACGATGTTATTAGAACAATATAGGATGCACCCTTGTATAGCAGAATTCCCTTCTCTACAATCATATGAAGGGCTCCTTAAGAATGCTATTTCTGAAGATAAAAGGCCTACACCGGTAGGATTGATTTGGCCTGATTTTGAAAATCCCATAGCATTTGTTCCAGTTGAAGGTGGTGAAATAGTTTCTCCGGATGGTCATTCAAAAGCGAATCCTACTGAAGCGGGATGGGTATTGAAGATGGCAGAATCAATATTACAAGGGGAGGATATATTCCCTCATGAAATTGGAATAATTTCCCCTTACAATGGACAAGTAAGAGCCATTCGCGACTTAATGGAGTCATCTGGAGGAATGGAAGATGGAGGGAAATGGGAAGGAATTGAGGTCAAATCAGTTGATGGTTATCAAGGTAGAGAAAAGGAAGTAATTATTCTCTCGGCGGTACGTTCAAATCCTGAAGGAAATGTAGGGTTTTTAGACGATTCAAGAAGATTAAATGTCGCATTAACAAGAGCAAAGAGAGGGCTGGTCGTCATTGGAGATCCAAAGACATTACGAAATCAAAGAGATTGGGATTTTTGGCTAACGTGGGTAGAACAAAAAAACCTCATTGCTTGGCACCTGCTGCAGATGTAAAGGGGATGAGAATGGAGGGACCAATTTCGACACATGGTCAAGTGACCAATTTAGCAAAACATATTGTTTCAGTTGAGCATGAACATTGGAAAATTCCCGATGGTACAATATTGGCTCCGATTTACAAAAGAGCTGCTGGATTTATTTTAGATGTCATATTTGTAATGAGTATTCTTTCAATATTAGGGGGGCGTTTTGATGATCAGTTCAGAGTAATGTTGGCTTGGGATCTAACAACTTGGATGTCCCCCGATTTTCATCATTCATTAGCATGGACGATTGCTATTCTTCTCTCACATTTCTTGTATTGGAAATATTCAGGGATACGTTTCTCAAGATCTCTAGGTCAACGAATAATGGGGCTTGCCATAGTTCAAGAAAATGGTGACCCGATGAATTCCAATAACTGGGATATTCGTTCATTTCGAAAATTATTCTACCTTATTCCAATTCTAAATTTATGGTTTATTTCCAGAGATTTGTTACGCATACATAAGAGACATACTCATCAATCAGAAATAGATCTATCTGCAGGAAGTATTGTAGCGATTGCAAATTCTCTTCCTGTTGCTCATCGTGGTCCAATAAAATAGTGACAACATACGGATTCAAGTAGCGATTGGGATGTGCTTGCGATATGGCGATTCCAACTATGCTCCGGTTGGGAGACCTCGTAATCCATCTAATGGTAGTTTGTGACGACATTGATGAAGACGATCGAGATGCTATTCTTGTACGAACATTAGTACAAAATCCTACGAAAAATAAGTTAAAATCTCCAAATCTAAATATCAAAACATCTGGAGCGCAAGTCCAAATTTTCAAATCTTTGGATTCACAAATCTCCGGAAATAGTCAGGATGAGGCTTTACATTTTCTTCCAAAAAAACCTGGCGCTTGGATTCTTGCTGCTGAACATTTAGGGAAACAGGGGGAATTGGGTCCATTTCCAGGAGATTATAGGATGGAAATGGATTTGGAAGAAATTCCAGTTGTTGCTGAAATATCAGATGATGTACTTTCTGATGTTTTTGAAGATGCTCTTGCAGGATTCGGAATGGAGGAATCAATGTTTAATGAGGTTCCCATTAACGAAGGAGGAGATCCATTGGCAGCAGCTTTTGCACATGGATTAAATGCATCTCCACCTCATACTACTGAAATTAATTCTATATCTAAATCTGAAAATAAAGAAGTTGCAACATCTCCAATAACTGGACCTACATTGACTGGGCCACCTCAAGCACCTGCGATGACTGAGCCCCCTCAAGAACCTGCAATGACTGGACCTCCACAAGGGCCTCCGATGACTGG
>DAPV01000057.1:12306-13530 GCA_002502625.1 Euryarchaeota archaeon UBA125 | reverse complement strand
TTATTGGACACCGATGGTAGATTGTTAGGTGAGGTTCAGTTAACTTCTACATTTAGTGAAAGAATTGAATCATCCGGTGGACAAACAATTCTTGGAAGTGTTGCTACTGCGTCTATGGTTAGCACTGCATCCTCTACAGTTTCTGCAGTCCAATCATCTATGCAATTAGATTCTGATGATGTTGCATTAGTCCGTCTCCAAGTAAGTACTGACGCCAATGATATCTCATTGATTGAAGGACTTCCTTTCTTGTGGACATTAGGAAATGCTACAAATGGAGTATCCTCTTCCAATGGAAATTCGAATGTACAAGCAAATGGCTTCTTAGAAAAGAGTGTAGACTATCCAGGTGGCGGTGAGATTGTATTTGATTATGATATCCAAAGCGCCCCATTCTGGATGTTTATGTCTCCTTCATCAATTACAGTAGATCTCCTTCCATTCCCAGAAGAAAACAATAACGGAGGAGAACAGAATTCAGGAAATAATGCAACAAACCCAACTCTTGATCCTGAATTAATTTCATTGAGTATAGATTGTGGAGAAACCCAATGGTCTATTCCAGACAATTCATCTAAGTGGCTAGCAGATGAAAATATACGATCTTGTTCAATCATTAATTCAAATGAAGTAACCGTGTTCGTAGAGATGGATTTAGATTTGAATGTGCAAGGAGTTGAGATTGATGGAGATTTAGGAACTTCATTTAGCTTATTTTCAAATGAGACTCGCTCTCTATCATTAACTGTGAGAGATTCTGGTTCTTTCCGTGATGGAACAATTGAACTTTCTTTTGAGATTACAGCACCCGATTATGTTCAAAATACATCAGAGATATTTTTGAATTTTTCATTCACTTCTGACGAAGTTCAAACTGGCCCCTCCGATTCTAATGATGAGGTATCTTCCTCAGATAATTCATTGATTATTTTAGGAGCAATTTCTGTAGGTGTATTACTTGCTCTGGTAATTGGTGTAATTCTTCTACGACGTTCTGGTGATGAAGAAGATGAAGAAGATGAAGAAGATGATTCGGACGGAAAAATGGGTACAATCCCATTAGCTGTTTCGGGCGATGCCAATCAGACAGGTTTTGATTCTGCAATTCCAAAAGGCGTACCGTTAGATGAACTCATGAAACAAGGAAAGCGACCAGCACCTGTTTCAATGAAGGGACGTAGAAAATCAACTGAGAAGGAGGAAGAGGAGCCTGAAGTTGAGGAA
>DAPV01000057.1:8917-11940 GCA_002502625.1 Euryarchaeota archaeon UBA125 | reverse complement strand
GAGTCTGAAGTTGAGGAAGAAGACTATACTAAATCCGAAGATTATCATGTGGATGATGATGGCACTGAATGGTGGAAAGACGAAGTAGGAGTCTGGTGGTGGCGAGGTCCTGGTGATGAAGAATGGTCAGAATATTCCGATTAATTTCTAAGAGGGTTCAAAATATCCGGTATTGAGGGAGAATCAATGGGTCTGCCACGTCCGTTCGAATTGGCCTTACATCAAGGCACAAGAACAGACCGTCTGGGGGGCACTGCAATATGTGGTTTCAATTCCAAAGGTGCTGTTGGGGCTATTGCAGTAGATCGAATCATCAAAGCATTTGACCTCGAGCAATTAGGTTCAGTATTGAGCGATTCATTTCCTGCCATGGCTTTAGTCAGAGGAAGACGTCCACAACATCCAGTTCGTATTTATCAGGGAGAGGAAATCGGTGCCTTTGTTAGCGATATTCCTTTTCCTGAAGAGTACAATCTAGCTTTTGGTGAAACAGTGTTGAAATGGTTTCAAGATGGCGGATTTAATCGTTTAATCGTCGTTGATGGATTGGTATTACCCAGTTTCGGTGAAGAAGAACGAGATCGATTATTTGGTGTATCCTCTACTGATGCTGGTAGAGATGCCCTTGACAATTTAGGAATCGAATGTGTTGAACATGGAGTAGTTCCGGGAATAACTGGATATTTACTTGCAGAAGCAGACCGTCTTGGAATCGAAGTCATTGCGTTGATTCCTCCTGTAAATCCAATGTTTCCAGATGCTCGTGCAGCAGTTTTGGCACTTGAAGCAATATCAGATTTAATTCAGAAAGACATACCTCTTACCGAACTCGCACAAAAAGCAGTTGAAATTGAGGAAAGGGTTAGAGAAGTATTTTCATCATTACCCACTGCTCTTCCTGAGCCAAAATCTTCAGAAGATGCAGAGGATGATCCAATGATTTTGTAATCTTTTATTCGAAAATTTGAGGGACTAATGTGAATGAAATCAAAGTAATTCAAAGTGAACGTGGAAAAGAAATCATCGTTCGCGTAGTGCATTCTCGTTTCGATGAAGATGCATGGATTGGGCTATTCAAAGCTGGCTCAGGAGACAATGAACATGGAGACCGTTGGAAATGGATGCGGGATGTAGATGTCAGCCACATCACTCTACCTGCACAAGGAGCAGGTGAGTGGAGCGTTAGACTGTTCAAGGATGGTGGCTACGAACGAATTTCTTCTCTAGATTTCCATGTGACTAATTCTCATTCATCGATTGATCAGGCGGATGCAGAGTCAGACAAGGGACCAGCGATTACCGCATTTGTGATTGGCCTAATCATGTTCAGTATTGGTTTGCCACTATTTATTGCATCGGGACAGGAGAATCTCGGAATGTTAATTCCGGGCGCCATAATGTTTGGCGTTGGCTCATTCGTGGCAGTAGTCGCTGTTTTTGTTCTCATCTCTTCGGGGGCCAAGTCTTATGCCGAATCCGGCAAGCCTGCTCCAACCTCTCATATCGAGATTTTGGAAGCAGTGTCAGGCAAACCCGTCCGTTTCAGGATCAATAATCGCCCAAGTAGTAACGACGCTTGGGTTGGTATCTATCCTGTTAATGCAAAAGACGTCGAACACAGTGATCGATGGGGATGGCTAAGAGACAAACATATGGATAATGCGTCATTACCAGGACAGACTGAGGGCAGGTGGAGCATACGTGTATTTTCAGATGGAGGTTACACTCTACATGACCGAGTTGACTTCGATATTGTACACTCACAAGTTGCAGCCTCAAAATATAGGGAGGAATTCATCTCAATCAGTGAGTACGACGAGGTATGGAACGACAAGGGATCTCGGGCGCAACAAGACGTATCGGTCTGGAGACCACGTCTACCTGCAGGGTGCTATCTGCTTGGTATGACTGCCAAGAATGGTCACTCACCTCCAACCTTCCCGACATTGGTTATCCGTGCAAGTGGTAGCGACATTGCACCGCCTGAACGATTCGTTCTTGTATGGTGGCAAGAACGTGGTCAACGCCGCTTCTGGTGCTGGCGCCCCATCCCACCACCTGGTTACGTTTCCCTTGGAGACGTGGGTACACTGAGCGAGCATCCACCATCCCCCCGAGATGTGGTCTGTGTAGCTCTGGAATGCCTTAGTCCGAATAAACAACCTTTAGGTGAGCAAATTTGGAATGATAGAGGCGGTGGCGCACCAAAAGACGGAGCCTTCTTTGCACAGCCCGGTAGAACAGGGCTTTTTCGGTGCAGTGACGATAATACACACAATAGGCCACGTGGTGAGTTCTACATTCCAGGGGGTGTACATGTTCCAGAAGAAAATGAAACTCTCAACAATCAACGCAAGTACGTATTTGCTCCAGAGGAGATGGCATGGAATCAGCACAACAGTCGTGCTAAGGCGATGGGAGGGCACCTCGCTACAATCCGTAGTGCTGAGGAGAACGAACAGGTCACTAGAATCTCTGGCGGGAAACCTGTATGGATAGGCGGAATTAGGAAAGGTAGTGGCAATGGTCCAGGAGCTGACTACTGGTACTGGTCTGACGGCCAACCTTGGACTTACACTAACTGGCATCCTGGCGAGCCGAACAACGCCGGTGGGCATGAAAATAGAGTGCACTTCGGTCTGCAGGCCCGGGGAACGTGGAACGACGTTCATGAGGGATGGAGCGGACCCGCAGTATATGTGGTCCCTCTCACAGCATCAGAACCTTCAGAAACCTCAGAATCTTCTTCGCGTTCTTCTCCAGAAATTGACATATTGGCACAATTCAAATCAAAATTGGAAGTGTCTAACTCCCATCTTAGTCGAATTGATGAATTGTCTTCTAAATTTAAGAAGAAATAGCCTGAAGGTAGTGAAAGTGTATGAATAAGATTGAGGTAATTCAAAGTGAGGCCGGAAAGGAAATCATCGTTCGCGTAGTGCATTCTCGTTTCAATGAAGATGCATGGATCGGGCTCTTCAAAGCTGGTTCAGGAGATCATGAACATGGAGACCGTTGGAAAT
>DAPV01000057.1:6498-8598 GCA_002502625.1 Euryarchaeota archaeon UBA125 | reverse complement strand
CCGTTGGAAATGGATGCGGGATGTGGATGTCAGCCACATCACTCTCCCTGCACAGGGAGCAGGTGAATGGAGCGTTAGACTGTTCAAGGACGGTGGCTACGATCGAATTTCTTATCTAGATTTCAAAATAATATACTCTGGTTCCATAGAGATTTTGGAGGCAGTATCAGGCAAACCTGTACGTTTCAAAATCAATAATCGCCCAAGTAATAACGACGCTTGGGTTGGTATCTATCCTGTCAATGCTGGTGACAATGAACACGGTAATCGTTGGAAATGGATAAGGGATATAGACGTAAATAACGCCATGTTGCCCGAACAAGCCAAAGGGCGGTGGAGCATACGTGTCTTCTTAGATGGAGGTTATACCTTACATGACCGAGTCGATTTTGACATCGTCTCCGCCCACAATCCAAACATGCCCGGAACCATGCCGGGCCAAACCATGCCGGGCCAACACATTCACGACCCTGACAAAGCAGCTGAATTTGCTCGCGCTTTGGGACTAAATGTTGGTGGTGCTGGCCATCCATTTGTTGGTAATTGGCAGACCAAAGGGTTCTATGCATACAGGTCTGGACAGTACAGCGGTATCGCCTACTTTGGATCTGGAGGTTCTGAGCATGAACGTCTTGCATATCCATCCGAGAGCGAGAAGTACCGACCTTGGAATCGCGATGACCCCAAAATACCAGAAGACATTCGACAAAAACTGATCACATTAGAAGACAGAATGAATCAAACTTCTCAACACTCGAAGAATCTCTCTGACGGCGGTGGCGGGCTCGACGGTCATTACTTCTCCTTCAAGACTGGCGGCAACCCGAACGACATCGTCGACCGCTTCGAGGCTCGCCAGGACGGCAACCGCGTCACCTACTACCGGAACGGGCCTGTCGGCTCCAAGTCGCGAGTCAATTCTGCGACCGCGAATCCGATGGAATCGTACTCGATCAGTGGTAGTACGCTGCACGGCCCTGTGACAGGTACGATCAAGCCGAATGGCGATATCGAGTACAGCCACGGATACACCTCTCGCAAGGAGGGCGAGACGACTTCGTCGACGTCCGCGACGCACTGCAAGCCGGGCCCGCGGCTCACCTACGCAGACTCCGAGGTGTACGCCGCCAAGATGGGGGGGCGGCTTCTGACGCTCGATGAAGCGAAAGCGCTCATGGGAGGCAGGCCCCTCTACCCGGGGGAAGATCAGTGGTGCGCCGTGCAGGGGCGCGACTGGGTGCAGGTGGGAGACCTCTACCACCACCCTGGCAAGAGCCATAATCGCGAGTGCGGTGGCTACCCGCCTTGGGGAGATGACGCGAATAATAGCAAGTACGGCAATCCGAGCTGGAACTACGTCGTGTTGTACAAGATTCAACAGAATAGCAAGATAATCCAGACAGGGTGGTACCGAATTGAGAACGCGGACGGGAGCTTGATTGAGCGCGTAAGAGTTCACCAAGATTTTCCCAAAACCCATCAAGCCAGAAACGAATTCATAGCAACGGGCGACCTAACAGGAGATGTGATGTGGTACGTAGAAGGCAACATAGTGAAAGTGCCTAAGTTTGGCTCCACAGGTACAATTCAGGCGGACGGAAACATCACTTGGGATAACGGTGGCAAGGCCATTTACGAAGGAAACTCGGCAATAACAAGTGAACCTTCAGAAACCTCCTCGAGTTCTTCTCCAGAAATTGACATAATGGCACAATTCAAATCAAAATTGGAACTGTCTAACTCCCATCTTAGCCGCATTGATGAGTTGTCTTCTAAATTGAAGAAGAAATAGCCCGAAGTGTCATGAGGGGCGAATGATGCCGTTCCATTTGGTTGTGGTCTATTGACGAGAGAACTGATTCTCATCGATGACATTTTCAAAGCCTTTGGACCCAAAGTTGTCTTTGATGGAATATCTCTTCGAATTGAAGAAGGAGATAGAATAGGAATCGTTGGACACAATGGTTCAGGTAAGACTACATTACTCAATTTAATTTCAGATCAAAAAGTCGATATGGGAGATATAAAATTCTCTCCAGGACTAAGAATCGCATACCTTACTCAGATACGAGATTTGGATGAAGATGCAACAATTGAACA
>DAPV01000057.1:0-6095 GCA_002502625.1 Euryarchaeota archaeon UBA125 | reverse complement strand
TCATTCTATGATTCAGATTGGCAACCAGTCATGGATCGCTATTCTGAGTTACAATCTATGATGGCCAAATCTGGAGGAATGGATGCAGCTGGGCATGCTCAAAATATCATGGAAAGTTTGGGTTTAGGCCATCATCCATTGGATATGCCACTTTCGAGTCTTTCAGGAGGAGAACGTGCAAAAGTGGCTCTTGCCCGGCAATTAGTTGGTCTTGGTGACATCGATGTTCTATTCCTCGATGAGCCAACAAATCATCTTGATATTGAGACTCTTGAATGGCTTGAAGAATTTCTTCTAGATTTCCAAGGTGCATTATTAATCGTAAGTCACGATCGATATTTCCTTGACAAAGTTGCAAATAATATTGTTGAGGTTGCTGATACGAAAATCAAAGGATTCAAAGGAAATTATTCTAAGTTTATACAGCAGAAGGAACTTTTCCTCCAGACATTAGATGATAGGATTGAGAAAGCAGAGAAAGAGATCAAACGTTTGAAAGGAGCTCTTCAGTCAATGAAATCAGCTAACAAATATGACAAATCAATTTCTCAGAAAAGATTCATGATGAATCGTGCCCAAGGAGAACTTCGATGGTTAAAATCAATTAAACCTAGACAACGAAAAAATCTTCATTTCCAAATAACTGCAACAGATAAAGCAAGTATGGAAATTGCTGATTTAGATGAAGCAACCCTGACCTTTGAAGGATTAGACAGACCTCTTCTTGACAATGTAAGAGTTGGAATTTCTAAAGGACAGAGAATTGGAATCGTAGGTGGAAATGGTGCAGGTAAGACAACTCTTCTTCGAGTATTGATTGGAGAAATTCCTTTGGATTCAGGAAAGATCGATGTCCCACCAGGTGTCCAAATCGGTTATTTTCATCAAGATCATCGTACTCTAGATTTCCAAGCAACTCCAGTTGAACAAATCCAGAAGCTAAAACCTCGAATGGAGTATGGAGATATTCGTGCGTTATTAGGTCAATTTCAGTTTACTTCTGAACAAGTTTCTACAAAATTATCAGATTTAAGTGGTGGCGAGCGTGCTAGAATAGCCATGCTCAAACTACTGCTTGAAGAGAATAACGTACTGCTATTAGATGAGCCAACAAATCATCTAGATATCCAGGCTAAAGAAGCCTTAGAAGACGCTCTTGCAGAATACGATGGTACATTGGTAATAGTAAGCCACGATCGTTACTTCTTGGATCAGATTTGCAATACAATTTGGCATCTTCCAAGTGATGGTTCATTGAAAGTACATCCTGGTAACTATTCTACATTTATGCGACGTATTTCGAAATAGAGAGGTATTAAAATGGAAGAAAAATTGTTTCTAAATCGATTCGGTAGAAGATTTACCATTGGACTCATTGTATCAATTTCATTTCTTATTCTTTACACCATTATTTCTCTGATGGATGCTTGGCCTGCTGGAAATTATGAAGAAGGAGTATTTGCGTGGTGTGAGAGCTTCTCTTCAGGCTTGATTCTTGAACCAGTAAATACACTAACTAATCTCGCATTTGTCGTTGTTGGTTTAGTAATTCTACATCGAACTGATCAGCAAGAAAATAGTAATTTGAATGGTTTTACTCGAGGAGGAGTAATCCCAGTTGTTTATGCAGGTGCAGTAATTTCAATTGGACTTGGAAGCTTTGCAATGCATGGTACTCGAACTGTTTTTGGCGGTTTTTTGGATTGGAGTGGAATGTTGGTTTTCATCTTATTCCCTGTTCTATATCGATTGAGAGAATTCATCGGTTGGTCTGACGAAATCTTTGTTCGAAATCATATTCTTCTTTCTGTTTTAGTATTGGGAATTGAGTTCTTCAGAAATAGTGATGATATCATTGGAATTGGTGAAGGACTTCAACGCTTTGGATTTTTCAGAGATTTTGTTTGGGCAGAATGTATTGGATTATGGATTATTTTTGAATTGCGAATTTATCTTGAAAGAACTTCTTATGGTTCAATAGAACGAGTATTCATTCTCAGTGCTGCACCTATAACCCTAGCATTATTGACATTCTCAACATCCTGGCCATGGCAACTTGTTGCATTATGTGCAACTTTTGTAATCTTCTCTTTGTTGGTAAATGAATCTACACCTCCCTCGATTTATCGACCAACTCAGAAATGGTTTGTGATGGGTACAACTTCATTTATTATTGGAATGTTAATTTGGCCCTTTGGTAAAGATGGGTCAGCGTTTTGTCATCCTGACTCCATTTTCCAAATTCATGGTTTGTGGCATTT
This sequence comes from Euryarchaeota archaeon UBA125, assembly GCA_002502625.1. GTDB lineage: Archaea > Thermoplasmatota > Poseidoniia > Poseidoniales > Thalassarchaeaceae > MGIIb-N2. Next base: position 3,834 of record DAPV01000057.1, on the reverse strand, counting down.
CCTTTGCGCTTTTGCAACCTGGTGTTTCTATCTACATTTCATCTCAGAAAGAATTGTGAAATATGATGACGAGGAGTAATTTAGCGGGACGAAATTGGAGCCTTAGTGCTTCGCCCCCATATTACGAAGGCTAACAGTCCTCCTGCCACTACTACATCAGGAATATTCGTCCATTGTCCAAGCCAAGAATACATGATTATGGCGATAATCAACATTAACATGAGACCTGTTGCAGCCCATATGGTAAGTTGGGGTTGAATACGCGTTGCAGCGGGCAGAATAAGTCCGACACCACCAAGTATCTCTGCAACTCCTGCTAACTTAGGTACAAATGTAGGTACGTGCGCGATGTAAGTGAATCCTAATGCAATTAAATCGTCGTTCGAAGTGGTTATTTTCGTCATTCCAATCATGAAAAAAGAAAGACCTAAGAGACCTTGTACAGCCCAAAGTGAGACATTCAAAACCTTAGAGTCAGGTTGTAATTGATCAGCCATTTATTCCTTTATCCATTGTCAATATTATATGAAATAACTACTATATTTTCTATTCTTAACTTCGATATTTTAATCTAAAGAGAATCACGAATCAATCAAATAGAAATCTTGTTAATTAACTAGAAATCAGATTAAATTTCAATTATTTTCCTTCAAAGGATTTATTCGATTCTATTGTGATGGAAGTATATGAGCAACCATAGTGGAGCCAGAGACCTTGAACGAATCGGAGGAAAAGATCTGAATCAAGATGGACGAATAATCAATCTCGTGATAGTTGGTTCTAGTCGATTTTACGATTATTCTGTTATCGAAGAATCAATAGAAGATTGGATTGAAACTGAGGCATATCCAGATGTTGTAATTGTTGGTGGAGCTAGTGGAGTAGATTATCTAGCAGAGAGATGGGCAAATAACCACGCAATTCCCTTTATTGTGTTTTCAGAACAATGGAATAATCCTCGACCCGGCTTACATGATTCAGGTAGAGGAGAAGCACCCACTTCTCTAACTGACAATCTATTAGATGCAGCAACACACATTCTTGCTTTCCCTAGTCCTACCAGTAAATGGACAAGAACTGTGATTAATTTAGCTCAAGAAAAAGGAATTCCGCTTATAGTTAAAGAAATAGAGTAAGCGACGAACAAAATATCATATCCTCTAACATTGAAAATTGTATATGAGTGGACCTGCCATTCCTATGTTAGTAGTTCTTATTTCTCTTCTCATTGGTCTTTCAGTACCAATTCAACAACCTTGGGTTCCTAATGAAGATGGAATCACTTTAGTTGCCGAGGAGAGAACTGAAATTCCAATGCCTAGGGGAGTAAGGGATCTAGTAACAACAATAGAAGATCCATCATCATTTGATGTAATTTATCCTGGAACAAATATAAGTTGTAAAGAGGTACTTACAGTCCATTTTCATACAAATATCCACCTTAATCAAGATCGAAATGAATTAATTGCAATGGATGGAAGTAAATGGCGAGTTTCTGGAGATAACGCAGTAGAATTAACGATTAGTACTGTCGAAGAGATAGCCGCAATGAGATATGGAAGTGAAGAGAATACTCAATTCATTGAATTAAGTAACTAATTTAATTTCCAATCAACTGATAATCATCAGAAAGAGGAGTTGCTCCTGTTTCCATCAAGATGATTTTTCCATCTTTGAATCTCATGAATGACATAACTGCCTCTGAAGTAGATCCGTTCGCGAAGTGTACTATCGAATGTGCTACACCTACTTCTTCATTCTCAAATAGGATTCTTTCATTTTCTGATCTAGGTGTACCGCCGCCACCTACAAAACCCAGAATGTCTGACTTACTCATAGTGATGCCACCAACGTGTGGATTGAATACGCAATCATCATGAATGACCTTTGCTAATGCTTCCACATCTCCATTTTCCCATGCTTCGTTGTATGCTGTTATGATTGACATGATTAGGCGAATCGCCTTCCCTGTTTAACTCAGTCGGATAGATGCATCTTCCAATGTTTCACCCTCATTGACTAGAGAACGAATGTACCGTGGAATAATTTCATTGCTAGTCTGTAAATCGATAAGATCTCCAACCCATTCTAATGGGGAATTTCGAATATGGTCTGAACCTGCGGAAAAGTGTTGCCAAGTCGAACAATCACTACCATCAATTGATGTGGTTTGTAGGCACCAAGGCTGTTCAGGTAGAGGGTTTTTGCAGATTATATCATCTTCGTTTACAGTAACCACCCAACATCGACCAGTTGAATATTTGATTCTAGAATTTGAGAGAAATTCTTCGAGTTCAGGATTCTCAGCACCAGGTTGGAGCCAGATGAATGGAATATCTCGTCCTTCAATCAACCATTTTCGTAATTCCTGAATGACAGAACTTGCGGATAGGAAGAATACGAATAGTTCAGGAGCATCACTTCCCCAAGGATCGGGTCTTATGGGCCTACCAAGGATTGTACTACCTGCATCTTTAGAATGTACTGGAATCATCCTGAAACCTTTGTGACCAGCATCATGGAATGCCCGATGAGCAGGCTTTTTCTGATTCAATCCTGCTCCAATAATATGAACAGTCCGAATAGTTCCCAACCACTCAAACTCTCCTATCATGAGGGTGTTTTTCGTTCAGAAGATATCAAATTTGGTTTCTATCTGGAATCACAAATTATTTTTCACTTTTTTAGGTCTGAAAAGAATCAATGCTATGCTAACCAAGCCTGCCATAAATAACGGTCCTACAATGAAAATTTCTTCGGTTGCAGAGAACTCCCAGGTCCAACTCGACCATCCCAACGCGATTGTCTCAAGTATAGAAGCAAGCATCACAACATCGTACAAATTATTCTCCGCAATAGGATCTTTAGAAGCCAACAAGGCACCTACACCGTTCACCGCAATCAAGGCGGCTCCAAGATTCCTGAGCCAAGCTATATTTTCTGTATTTGCTCCCTCTAATTCTGCATACCATTCAGGGATGAGAAAGAAGATCATACCCATAGCAATGCTAGACTAACCGCACACCTTCAGCGTCAGGACAGTTTTGTATCCATCTTGAAGCCAGTTGCTTTCATTCGACATTTGCAATTCCTATTCTCGTCCACTTTTTTGTTGCCCCAAGCAAGGTAAGTGGAATAATCACAACCCAAGCGATAGAACCGAGTAAATTGAACTCAGCACTACCTGCTTGCATTGACGAGGGGTCCATTAATACTCCAATAACTGGAGGCAAAACTGCCAGGTAAATTACTCCAATCGCCAGCATAATTTTCTCTGTAATTGAATCATCCATAACATAGGCCGCAATCGTTGCTGCTAGGAAAACAAATGGGATGACTATTGGGAATTCCGGGTCAATCTCCATTGCAATAGGGATGTGGAATACAGCCCAATTCATGTTCAATATTGCCAAATTTTTGTTGTCTAACATTTTGTCTAACATCTTAATCATCCGCATTATTCCAACCTAGTACGCCAGTCAGAGCAGTCATACCCCAGAATACAAGCGGTGGAATGATTTGTCCGGAGAACTCAAACGTGTAATCCGTTGTTGCGTATGTGATTTCGAGCCCAAGGATTACACACAAAAGGAACCACACAAAGATCGGTCCAGCGATCACGGCCGCCAAACGAGCCTGCGCTTGCCCTTCGTTCATGAAGGCGGCGTAGAGCATGTAGACGGGAATGATGAGCATGATTCCAGCAACCATCAACTCGTTGTCGTTGTCCGGGTCCAATTCCATGAGCACACCGACAACGGTGTGAATCAAGGCTGTGATGACCAGCCACCACTTTGGGTTCAGTAGTTCTGTTTTCAGGTCCATCTTCAGGCC
>DAPV01000099.1:551-31374 GCA_002502625.1 Euryarchaeota archaeon UBA125 | reverse complement strand
AATTGGAGAAAATGGTGCCATGTAACTCCAACCGTCGTCTTTAGTGGCAGGGTTTCCTCCAACTCTTATTCTACCTAGAGATAACCGCCCATGTCTTCGATTTGCTTCCTTTAGTAAAAGATTAGATAATCCTGGAGCAACTCCAACATCATAAATTAATATTGAATCGTTATCTATTGCTATTTGGTTAATTTCTGATGGGTCTTCTGGAGTGAAAGCCAAATCAGCGACTTTTTGACCATTTTCTACCAATATTTTCCTAATTCTGTGACCTACTCTACCAGGTAATGCGTTTACGAAAACATCTGCATCTAATGAATTGATTAGATCTTCATCCACAATTGCATGAATTGTATTTGCAACCTCGTTTAATCTAGAAAGGACATTTTTGTTAGCATCGATGGCTATTACATTGTAACCGTCTGATGAAAGTGACCTTACTATCCAATTTCCAACCAATCCTGTACCCAAGACGACTACGGTCTCCATGATTGTCCGGTCTCGACGAAGGTCTTGATTCCGTCGATTAAACTAACCTTTTCATCTTAAATTGAGAGAAGGTTTGATGCCACAATGGTAGCCCCTTGATTCGTGGGAGAGGGACTTCGTATCGATCCGTGGTCGTCTCAGCAGTCGACAGACTATTCTAGAATCCGTGATGAATTTGGTTTAGGTTCGATTGAAGGAATGGCAATTCCAGATCCAAGTATGCTTCATCGTAGAGGCATAATTTTTGCTCAAAGAGATTTAGACATAGTTCTCGATTCCGCAAGACGAAGAGATCCATTCGGAGTTTTGACTGGTTTGATGCCATCTGGAAGAATGCACTTGGGGCATAGTATGGTAATTGAGCAAGTGAAATGGTTCCAAAGTCAGGGTGCAGATGTTACGATTGCGGTTGCAGACTTGGAAGCTCATGCTACTAGGGGAATGTCATTGGATGATTGCAGATCTACTGCTTTGAAAGAATATGTTCTAAATTATGCTGCTCTTGGTCTTGAATCTGATTCAACTTCTGTATATTTTCAGAGTCGACGTCCGGTAGTTCAACGAATTGGATTCACTCTTGGAAAGAGAACTACACTTTCTGAAATGGAATCTATTTATGGATTTCAAGGTGAAACAAATTTGGCTCATATTCAAGCTCCTTTGGTCCAAGTTGGAGATATCCTTCACCCTCAGTTTGAAGAATTTGGAGGGATACGCCCAATTGTAGTTCCAGTTGGTGTAGATCAAGACCCTCATATCAGATTAACACGTGATCTTGCTTCAAGATCAAATTGGTTTAATGTTAAGCCTAGAAAGGCCGGCGGTCTTTCTATTGCATTATCTATCCAAGAAGACAATTCTTCTAAATTAGGAGTTGGAGAAAGAGGGCGGGTCGATCGTGAAGTTCGAGCCCAAATTTTCTCATCTATTCATGAATCTCTGTCTTCTTTCGGGTACTCTGATGTAATATCGAATCCTAAGCATGGATTGATTGAGATTCCTGGTGCAACCAAAAAAGATAGAGGTCAAATCTGCCTTGCTTTGTTGCATTTAGAAAGACAACTTGGCGGATTAGGATTACTTCCTCCTGCTTCCACATACCATAGATTTGCAATTGGGATGACTGGAGATAAAATGTCCTCTAGTCGTCCTGAAACGACCATATTCCTAGATGATTCTATTCAAGATATGGAGAAGAAGGTTAAGCGCGCACTAAGTGGAGGTCAACCCACAGTTGAAGAACATCGAAGATTGGGTGGTGATTGCGAGAAAGATGTTGCATTCCAATATCTTCATACTTTCTTTGAATCCGACGACACAGCGTTAGAAGAGATTCGTAGAGAATATTCTTCTGGAAGAATGTTGGCTGCTGAGATTAAGAAAATTTGTATCGATAAGGCTGCTGAATGGTTGAATGATCTAGCTGAAAAACGAAATTCAATAGAAGATCAGATTGATTTATTCCTTTCTGATGATGCTCGTTAATCCGAATCAACTTCCATGATAGGAATTTCAGGACCTACTGCAAGTTGTTCAATTTCATTATCAGATAATGACCATTCTTCTCTTTCAGGATGTAAAATTCCACTATGCCCCATTGGATCTAGAATTACTAATGAAAAAGAAGTTTTTTCTCCAGATAATGATGATTCTAATGAGTTCAGGAGAAAATCGATTCGTTCTTTTTCTTCGGGAGAGTCCTTTGATTTGTCAAAAGAACGATCTAGCATCTGAATTGTGTCTCGAAATCTAGTCAAAACTCCTTCTACATTCGATATATATCCTGAAGATGCAGTTCCTGGTTCAACTTCTAATCCGAGTTCCGGGATGCGAATAGTTCCATTAGATCCTCTAATTACTCTAGCATTCAATGTATCAGGTCCAATGGAAATACGATTTCCAATAGATCCTTTCGATTCAGCAGGAATAAAATCAGTACGTCTCCAACCACATGATTCACAAGCCAGAGTAATCTGAGTATGTTCGCCGAAATAAGGAATTTCATCAATATGTACAGTCATTTTTAGACCATCATTAGACGAACAAATAGGACAAGGGTGTTCGATAATACTCTCTATGGAATCACTCCCCGCGATCAGTATGTTCTGTTGCTTTAACTTTAGGAGGTAGAATTAGAATCCTTGTTTCACCCATTTGAACTAATTCTCCACCCAAATCTCGTTCTACAAAAGAAGCCAGCCGCTCTATAACTGCATTAAACTCTGTTTGTCTAGCCATTAATCGTCTTGTATCGAGCATGACAATATCTCCTTCTGATGCCCAATCTAATAATTGCGGTAATCCAGTAATATCCAAAATTTCTGCTCGATGTAGGATAACACCCTCTTGAGATCGTGGGATTGGAGGGTCAGGATATCTTGCATCTAGAAAATGAAATGTTTCGCCTTCCCTGGCTTCTGGGGCACGAGGTTCGTTGGAGATAGGTAGCCATCTTGGCTCTCTCGAGTCCACCATGGTATGTTGTGTAATATGTCTAGTGATGAACCTGAGGGTGTTTCGTATAGCAAGAGCATCTGTTACGGCGAATTCATAAGGGGCCGTGTTTCATTGCATTCTACCAGCAGGCATTCGCCGATGGAGGAATCAATATGGACGGAATAATGGAACAGGCAAAGACTGGAACGAGCACCGTTGGAATCACCTTCAAAGGTGGAGTAGTTGTTGGAGCAGATCATCGTGCAACTATGGGGCATTTTGTTGCCAACAAGAGTGTTCAGAAATTGTTCAAGATTGCAGATAATTTAGCATTAACTACAGCTGGATTAGTTGGTCATGCACAAGCACTGAGTCGCTCATTGGCTGCAGAAATGGCTCTTTTTGAACTTAAACGAGGTCATCAGATGTCTGTGAAGGGTGCTGCAACTCTAACTGCAAATATCTTGGGTGGACGCCCTCATTGGGTACAATTGCTTATCGCAGGAGTCGATGAAGATGGCGCTCATGTATATTCGATAGATTCAGCAGGGGGGTCAATTCCTGATTCGTACTGTGCAACAGGTTCGGGTTCTCCTTACATGTATGGTGTTCTTGAAGATAAATTCAAAGAAGGTATGACTAGAGATCAAGCAGTAGAAGTTGCTGCTAGAGCACTTCTTGCTTCTGCTCAACGTGATGCTGCATCTGGAAATGGAATGGACCTATGTGTCATTACTCCTAAAGATGGATTCCAATTAGTTAGTGATGATGAATTAGAAGCTTTATTCAAATCACTTTGAATTTGATCAATTTCCCCGACGCCCGCGCGTCGCCTCGGTAATGTGCGGATGCTTTCAGGGATCTAGGAGAGATAAAAATGAGAATGACATTGGCAGAGATCAAGAATAAGGCAAAGGACATAATCCCTGATGGGATTCCTTACACAGTAGATCTAGAAGCAGGAACCATTTCAATCATCACACCCACTCCTGATGCCTTTGCAGAACAGAGTAATTCATTGACAGTTAAATTGGCTAAAGCAGTTAGAAGAAGAATTGTAATCCGACCAGATCCATCTATCCTTTCTACTGAAGAAGAAGTATTGAAAACTGTTAGGGAAATAGTTCCTGAAGAAGCTGGAATAACGAATATTTGGTTAGATCCTGCGCTTGCAGAAGTTACTATTGAATGCAATGATCCTGCTCAAGCAATTGGCCAAAAAGGTTCTAATTTAGTTGAATTAAGAAATAGTTTAGGTTGGTTATTCAGGGCCGATAGATCCCCTGCATTCGAATCAAAAACTCTCAATAACATTCGAAGATATAGAAAGGAAACTGCTGATGAAAGGAGGGAATTGTTACGTAAATTCGGTACTAGGATTTACAGGCCAAAGCGCTCGAGTACTCCATGGGTAAGATTGACTGCTCTTGGGTCGTATCGTGAAGTTGGTAGGGCAATGCACATGGTCACTACTAACGAAAGTAAGATTCTGGTGGATTGTGGAGCTAAACCTACTACTAATAGATCTGAGATTCAGCCGTTTTTTGATGCTCCTGAATTACTTCCTCTTGAAAATATAGATGCTGTAGTTATTACTCACGCTCATGTTGATCATATTGGCATGTTACCGGTTCTTTTCCGTTATGGATATCGTGGACCAGTATATTGTACACCTCCTACGAGAGACCTAATGACATTACTGCAGCAAGATTACATCAAAGTAAGTAAGATGGAATCCGGTGATGGGCCTCCGTATAGTTTGGCAGATATTGAGACCTGTATAAAACATGTAATTGATGTAGGATATGGGCAGAAAATCGACATTTCTCCCGATATTAAAATGACAATGGAGAATGCAGGACATATACTTGGGTCATCATCTGTTTATCTCGAAATTGGAGAAGATAAAAATCTACATCGTCTATTATTTTCTGGAGATATAAAATATGAAAAATCTTGGCTGTTTGACGCAGCTACTGTTCGATTTCCTCGTGTTGATTCATTGGTTATTGAATCAACATATGGCGGTCGTTCTTCTTTCCAACCGACTAGACAGGAAGCAACCGAAGAACTACAAGATTTGATTCGAAGAACTCTTGGTAAGGGTGGCAAAATTTTCTGTCCTGTTTTTGCAGTAGGTAGATCACAAGAAGTCATGGTGGCTATAGACCAGTTATTTAAATCGGAAGATTTCACTAGTGATCCATGTACTGTTTGGCTTGATGGAATGATTTCTGAAGCTACTGCAATTCATGCATCTCATCCGAATTTCCTAAATCGTGATTTAAGGCAACAAGTACTTCGTGGAGGAGATGAAAATCCATTTAAATCTCCATGGTTCAAGACTGTTGATTCAAGACAAAGACGTGAGCAGATAGTTTTAGATCCATCTCCTTGTATTGTTCTCGCAACTAGTGGAATGATGACAGGTGGACCGATTTTACATTATTTGCAACATTGGGCTCCTAATGATAGAGCCACATTGGCATTTGTTGGTTATCAAGCATCAAATACTCTAGGTAGACGTCTTCAAGAGGGATATTCTGAGATTCAACTCTCTAACGATGGGAAAACATACATCGTTGATGTCAATTGTGATGTTGTGACAATCGATGGGTTTTCAGGTCATTCTGACCGACGCCAATTACTTGATTATGTGAATGCCTTGAATCCTAAGCCACGTAGAATAATTTGTCATCATGGAGATGATACTGTTTGTAATGAATTTAGGAAGACACTAAGTGAGACATTCAAGGTTAGAGCAGCGGCTCCTCAAAATTTAGAGACGCTTAGATTACTATAGAGGGACATCTAATTCAAATTCTGAAGGATTAGGAAGAGCAGAAAATTCTGTTTCAGAACCTCCTTCAAATTCGTTCCAATCAGATTGCATAGATAAACGATTTAATTGATAATTTCCAACTCGATTCCAAATCAAAATAATTACTGCAGTTAACCAAAAAAATGCAGCAAAAAGTAATGAAGTTGTTTCACTGATGTAACTTAGCCCACCCATTATTGCGAATATCCATCCAGAAACGAACAGAAACGCAACGAACCGACCTCCATCTCTATTGGAAATGTCAGTCATAGCCTGTCTACAACCCCCTCGTTGATGAACCCGGAGGTTATCCGCTAACTATGGATTTCAATATTGGAGGTTCAGAGCGTCGAACGAATACCCCTAGTCAAACTCAAAATTCGGGTCTTCCGTCTGGAGGCTGGTTGATGACAGCAGTTGCCCCTTGGGGCGAATCTGAAGAGGATGCTTTTGATCAATGTCTTGTAGAACTTGGTTTAGGTGATTGCCGATTAGTTCAGGTCCAAGGTGCTATGTTACCTATGGGTTTCTCGCCCGAAACCCCTCGTGCTCTTCCCATGGGGAGTTTAGTTGAATGTCATTATTCTGTTAGTTTGGCTTGGAATGGGTCCACGGCTTGTGCAGGTGCTGGATGGGCAAGGTGCACTACTCCTGAAGGTGAAGAGGTAGCAATTGTGACAACTGTTTCAACAAATGAAGATTATGAAGAAACTGAATTAATGTTGAAGAGACAGATGCAGCGCAGATTAGCTAGTAGAGATTTAGAGATTATAGAACATGAAATTGCTGTTGATGAGGTTACTTCTGGAGAAGGTCATCATGGAGCAGTTATTGCTGCATTGATTCTTCCTGACAGTTTAGGTATCGGGGGCCCAGTTGGACGTGCTCGTGATCTCTCATCAATTTCAGGTGGAATACGCTCTGATTCAGGAAATTCTGGTGGCGGCAATTTCTCATTTTAATCGAATTTATCAAGCACTATCTATACATGTTCAGTTCATGACAGGACCTACTTGGGTTATGTTTCGATGTAATTCTTGTCAGAGATTTAGTGGAGCTCGAAAGGGACAGAAATCAATTGTTTGTGGGCATTGTGGTGCTAGAGAGGGATTATCTGTAGTTCAGGAATTTTCTAATTCTTCGTCATTGTCTCATGCGATTTCTTTAGAAAATACGCCCATTGAAATTCGAAAAGAATTAGAGAAAGCCTTGAGTAAAAAATCTAATCAAATTTCAATCACTGAAACTAATAACCCAGTATCTCTAATTCAATCATTTGCAAATGATCAAGGAATAATTGACGTTGATGGGATAATTGCTGAATTGAAATCCTCTGGATTTTCAGAGAATGATAGTCAAGCACAGGTTAGTGAATGGATACAACAATCTGAAATTGAGGGCATGGTCATCAGATTGCCGTCTGGAGAACTAATGCTTCTTTAGTAACATTCATGTCTAGATGTTAGGTCGAACAAATTACGGGTCCGTGGGTTAGCTTGGCCTATACTTGATGGTTTGGGACCATTAGACCCCAGTTCAAATCTGGGCGGACCCACCACCTATCTATCTGATATTCATTCCAATTTGTCTTTATCGATTTTATGTCCCATTCTTTCAAGTTTGGTTTTCAGATATTCTCTATTGTCATCTCCAATACCTGCAATTAATGGTCTTCTTTCTTCTACATCGATGCCATGTTTCTGTAGTTGCTGAACTTTATCTGGATTATTACTTAGCAAACTAATTCTGGTTACTCCTATCGATTGGAGAATTTGTGCTGCAATGTCATAATTTCTGGCATCACCTGGAAGTCCAAGTTTTAGATTAGCATCTAAGGTGTCTGATCCTTGGTCTTGAAGATGATATGCTTGGATTTTAGCATGTAGTCCAATTCCTCTTCCCTCTTGACGAAGATAAATTAGAGCACCCCATCCCCGTTCAGAAATTTGTTTTAAAGCGGAATCAAGTTGAGGGCCGCAATCACATCTCAAACTTCCAAATGCATCACCAGTCAGGCATTCAGAATGTACTCGAACTAAGACTGGATCTGGACCTTCCATATCTCCAAGGGTTAAAGCAACATGATCTAATCCACTATCTTCATGAAATACTCGAATTCTGAAATCTCCGTGAGATGTGGGAAGACGTGCATCAGCAGGAATATTTTCGTCAATGCTAATTTTTATTGTCATTTTAATTCCTCAGATTCTTTATCTTAAAAGTAAATTCTCCTGCATTTTCAGTTACTGATTCTAATGTTATGTTCAATCTTGCTACCAACGCAGGGATGTCATGTAATGTCTCTGGGTCATCTGAAATTACTTCTAAGATTTCTCCCTCTTTCATTTCGTTAAGTGCCTTACGAGCTTCATGTACTGGAACAGGACAATAGAACCCTAGAACATCTACACGTCGCACCTTGGACATATGTTACCGTGTAGTCTCTTATTCTTCAATCGTTCACTTTTCATGTTTGCTTTGACTTCATCGGGTCAAATTCAAACCGTCTACATGGGATGTAGGGGCATGGGGGAGTCATCTGGCAAGGCCTCGGATGATATCCCGTTTCCAGAATTTGTTCAAATGTTGGGCGCAGTATTTGTTCTAGTAGCGGTTTTATTATTCGGTGAGGTTTTGTTTAGGTGGTTTATTGAACCTGCTAATACTCTACTTCCGATACAACTTATTGAAGCGTGGTTGTGGAGTAATATTTCCAATTTAATTTGGCCAGGATCAGCAGAATTAGTTGCTCATCAGACAGGCCCCATTACTCAAGTTAACCTTCTACATCCTACCTTTTATGGGGGAGTAGTTCCGCTTTACGTATCAGATGAATGCACCGGGTTACATGAATTATTCTTTCTTGGAATGATGATGTTATTGACCCCATCTTTTGATTTGAAGACTAAATTCAAGCATCTTGGCATTGCATCTTTGATAGTGTTCATCTTGAATCTAGTTCGCCTAGTAGTTCTGTATCCATTAGCAGTTAGTGGATGTGAGGGGATGAACGGAGGTATTTTTGGTTGTGAATCCCCATTATTTGAATTTCATGATTTTGTTCTTAGATATGGATCACTCATTGTTTTAGTTATTGGTTGGACAATCTGGTTTAATATTACAGATGCAAGAAAAGGTGTGCGTGAATTCTGGAATCGTCTACCTCAATTACAAGGTATTTCTTATCATTCCAGTTTAGATGGTTTGAATTCCAATCCCCCTCGAGTTGCCTCAATCTATTTTTCATTGGTTCTTGTTGCAATATCGATTATTTACTATGTGTCTACAATAATGAAAGACACATCTTCTGTAGAAGCTTGTGTAAATACGATTTCTGCTACTTGTAATAGAATTACAGCAGAATATGAAGATGCAATTGGGATTAGTCTCCGACTATTTTTGATTGGTTTAACAATCTTCATGTTTGCTTGGATTCAACCCAGATTAAATTGGTTAGACGAGGAAGAATAGTTAACGAATTGCAAGCTCTGCCACTAGTTTATTTCCATTATATTCTCTACGTTCCAAAATTTCCAGCACTCTCTGTGCAGATTCTGCATGGATATCAACAGTTGTATATTTTTCATTGATACTGATTTCTCCAATAGAAAGTTCTTTCACTTTAGCTTGAGAAATTATCCATTCTGATAGGGATAGTTTACTCGAAATTAGATTTTGTCCTGCATCTATAGAAATTTGAACCATGCCAAAAGGATCAGATGATTCAGCCCAATCTTTTCTAGGACGAACAGGGTCTCTATTCACTCCATCAGGAAGTTCTGGTGCTTCTGATTTGACGATATTTAGATTCCAAGTAGTTCTAATACGCTCGAGTTGACGCAAATCTTCTCTTCCAACAAAACTCCATGCATTTCCTTTTCTGCCCATCCTGCCTGTTCTTCCAATTCGATGAACATAATCTTCAGGATTATCTGGAAGATCATAATTAATCACTATTGTTACTCCATCTACATCTAATCCTCTTGCGGCAACATCAGTTGCAATTAAAATCTTAATTTCACTATCACGGAAGCCCATCATGACTTTCTCTCGTTTATTTTGACTCATATCTCCATGAAGTGTTGAAGAAGAAAATCGATGTTTTCCTAATCTATCTTCCAATAATTCTACCATTCGTTTAGTGTTGCAAAATATTAGACATTGGTCCGAACTTTCCATGTTTACAAGAATTCTACCAACTCCCCAAAGTTTGTTTGCTCTTCCAATTCGAATCCACTTTTGATCAATTTCTGGGACTTCTACTTCGAGATCATCACTCATTATCGTTACCGGGTTATTCAGGAATTCGTCAGTTGAATCAATGATTTCTTGCGGAAATGTTGCACTAAAAAGAAGAGTTTGATTACGTTCAGGCATATTAGAAAATATCCATGAAATATCTGGCCAGAATCCCATATCTAGCATTCTATCTGCTTCATCCAAACATAGTAAAGAAATAGATTGTAAATTTAGATGCTTACGCTTTGTCATATCAATTACTCTTCCAGGAGTACCAACGATTATGTCTACACCTGAATCTAATTTTTTAGCCTGTTTTTCTAAATCAGTCCCTCCATATACTGGGAGAATGATTAGACCTTTGTCACCTTGAATCCATTGTAATTCGTTACATACTTGTGTAGCTAATTCCCTAGTAGGACAAAGTACAATCGATTGTGGTTGTCCGGTTGATTCGGTCCTTTCGATAATGGGTATTCCAAATGCGGCTGTTTTTCCTGAACCAGTTCTTGCTTGGCCAATTATATCTCTACCCTCTCTTGCAGATGGAATTGCATCTCTCTGAATTTCAGTAGGTTTTTCCCATGCTTCTCCTGCAATAGCATCAAGAATGTATTCAGGTAAATTCCAATCCGAGAAATTGATATTTGACATTTATATCCGACCTTCAGAATGAGTCGGCATCTCGGATTTCTGCTTGCAGTTGTCCCATCCAGTACTTTAGGCAGTTTTCCTTGGTAAGGAATCTCTGCTTATTGCCACGCTTTCTTTGAAGGGGAAGTGCTTGCAATACATGCTGGCGCATATAATGGCGGAATTTGTGGGCTTTAACTAAATTTTGACCCTTAGGAGTCCATCCATCCCAGAGTCGCTCGAACTGTTCGAGCTTGAAATCATCGGGTCCTTCACTCATGTTCGTCAGTCTGCCGACTTGTATCCTGTATATGACGGTGACGGATTATTCATGCCCATGAAAGACGTGAATCAATGTAACGATCTATGGCATATCTTCCCCAGAATAAGTAGTAAATCCCTAGCGTAATCACCGTTAACAAGAGTACCTTTATCCAAATTCCAAAAAGTTCTATTGCAGTTCCATTGTATGTGACTGATCTTCCTTCGATGCTAAGATTTGATGCCCACTTACTAATGATCATTGTATCTCCCCAAGGTTTTGCTATCCCTAGTGTCAGAATAGTAATTAATAATGCAGCAATTTTGGTGAAGAATAATCCCTTATCAGCCATTTTTATTTTCCAAGTAGGCTGGACAGTATTTGCTACAGGAGTAACTGCTGCTGATTGAACAGGAGTTTGATATCCCATTTGTTGAGGATTTTGATATCCCATTTGTTGATTATATGCTGCTTGCATCTGTTGATTTTGAGAAACCGGCATTTGTTGAGCAATAGGTGCTTGGTGTTGTACTGCAGTTGCAGGAGGTATTGGTTGCATAGTCATAGGAGGTGATGATGGTTAATGAAATTCTTCATGTTTATTCTTCTTCATTTTTCTTCTGTTTTCCTGACTTTAATTTTGGTAAATCTGCTAATTCTTCACTTTCAACTTTGGGTAATGGAGCTAAGAATCGATTCTTTTCATCTTCTGATCCTTCCATTGAAATATCCAACGCCATTTTATTCAGATGTTTGATTATTTCATCGTCATTCTCATCTGAAATAAGATCCAAGGCAGTTTGACGTAAATTATTGCCACTCATGATTATTGGTAGCATCTTGACACAGTTTAGTCTAATTCTCGAATCTTTATGCTTCGCTCCGTCTAGAATCAATGTTTGAGTTCTTGAGTCATCTTTCTCCATCTTAGCTAATGCTTTCAATGAATTATTTCTTACTTCATCATCTTGGTCAAATAATGTTTCTTCAATCATTATTTGTGCTATTCTTGGGGCAGAATCTGCTAATCCAGGTAGTGTTCTACTAGCAATTCGTCTTACTTCTGAATCTTCATCATCTAGTGTCCAACCAATCAGATCCCATCCTGCTGCTCCAGCCCTTTGGGCAATTGTCTTGAGTACTCTTGCTGCTCTTCGTCGAAGATCGACATTTTCTTCACGAATCAAATCATCTAGATGTAATACCCCTACTTCCGGCCATTGTTTTGATGCCTCAATCAGTGCATTAAATGCATCATTTCGAATATGTTTTTCTTCCGAACGTAGTAGTCGAAATAGCGTCTCTTCTAATGCAGAAGGGAAAATTGGAGCACAGGTGATTAAAACCTGTCTCGCCTTTTTACGAACGGTTTGGTCAGGATCATCTATCATTGCATCTAACATTTCCATCATTTCATCTGAATCACGAAGAGCACCTACAAGGAAAACATCTAGGGTTGCAATTCGTTCTTGCGTAGATCGAGAGCATAACCCGTTAATGATTGTCGAATGTATATATTCATCTTCTGTTCTAGGCAGCGCAGTAATTGCTCTTATAGCATCTAAACGATCAAGCAATACGCGTTTATCCATCCATCGAACTTCAATTGTCGAGACATTTTTTTCAAGTAAATCTCGAATTTGATTTGGTAAGAGCGAATTCCATGGTCCTTGAGGTGCCCGGAATGCAGCTTTGATCATTGATTGTCTTTTTCTTCCTAGTTTGATTTTCTCCCCTGTGCGGGGGTCACGAGCGACATAGTCCCTTGACATCGGGGGTTGTGATGACTCGACGGGATATGAATGAGGCGCTTAGGAGTATCTAATAACATGCATTTTACCCGAAATATGGTTTGAAAAAAACAAATCTCCTTCAGGGTTGAATGAAATCGCAAGGGCTCCAAATACATCTGTTACAATTACAGTATTTTCACCTCTCCAACCTTGAGTAATATTTTCATCTTCAACGATATCAACACGAATAATTTCTCCTCCAGTGGGAGTTACAGAGTTCCATGAACCAAAAACTGAGACGAATATAGAATGATTATCCCCCGGAAGAGTAGAATTTGTATGCCTCAATGCGATAGAATTTGCAGAACTATGTGGGTCAAAGGTTCCAATGGGGCCTAAGGTCCCATTTGGAATTGGAGTCTCTGGCTCATCATTTGGCCAACCATAATCGCTTCCAACATGCAAGAGATTTAATTCTTCATATGGGTAATCATCACCTTCCCAATCACGTCCATTATCTGTAAACACATAACCTACGTCGGGGACCCATGCTCCATCGAATGAATTCCTAACTCCTGAAGCAATTACACTATGATTCCCATTTGATGGGTCAACCATGATAATAGCCGCATTTCTGTCATCATCTTCGTTACAAACGTTACAAGTGCTCCCTGAGTGCCAAATTAACATTCCATCTGGACCTTTGTTAATCGAATTTGTTTGATGATTTCCCGATGGTATTCCATCTACGAGGATTGTAGAATTTCCTGTAGACCAATTTGAGTATTCTGTCCCAAAGAATTCATTTTTTGTTAATTTTCCTCTTTCTGATATGTATAAAAATTCACCATCATAATAGAGTCCATGAGGATTGTTTAGACCGTCCTTCAATATCCTTTCATCAGTCAAAACATCTGATTCAATTTTATGTAAGATCAAAGCATCTTTTTCTATTTCGCAAACTAGAAAATGATTAGAATCCAGCCATAGCATACATGTGACTTGACCTATTTCACCGTCTATTTCATCAACATAGTATCCTTCTGAGGGAATAGGGTCAATTCTCATGAAATAGGGGCTAAATATTGTATATGCTAGCATAATTAATATTACAATAAATGCTGAAACAGTGATAAATAATCCACGCTTAGAAAAATATTTCTTGAACGTATCGCTCTTCTCATCTTGATTATCCATGCTTCTCGCTGTAGGGGGGTAATTGAAGTTCTGTCGATTACTCGATTGTATATGAGTGATCTCGAGGTTGAGGTACGTCGACTGATTCACATCTCATTCAATGATTATCCAAATGAATGGATTTCATCAGAAAAACTAATTCGAATCTGGAGTCTAGATTTACAATGGGTTGATTCTAACGATGCCCAGAAATTACTTGAATCTTTGATAAAAACAGGTTGGCTTCAAATCAAAGACAATAGTGTAAAGCCAATAGAGTCACTTTATTCTCTCGACATCCCAATAGGATGGAATCCCATGGTTCGGAGAATGATTGATGGTGTGGATTTCATTCCCTCTGAGGCAGAGTCGATAAACGAAAAACAATTGATTACTTCTAATCCAATCGTAGAATCAAGTAATGTATCTTCTTTTGTAGAGGATAACCCATCTACTCCAAATGATAGATTTGTAGATCCTATGATTCAAAAAATATCCGAGATTCGTTCTCATATCGCTACAGTATCTGGATTAGAAATACGTGAAATTCAACGTCGAGCTCAGAGGAAGAGAAAAGCATGTATGCCAATGACCCTTTGGATGGCACTTTTGTTAGTTGGAAGAGAACAGCGAATTGACATTTCTTTATTCTTGTAAATTGTCGCCATCTGTTTTCGATTGTGCTTGGTATACCAGCAACAATGGTAAGAGAATCAATGCCATTGTCAAAGAAAAGATAACTGTTAATGCAGTAACTATTCCAAAATCTCTAACAACGGGCATAGGTGAAAACCATAAGACCAAGAAACCTATTGCGGTTGTCATAGCACTAAGGCATAATGCAGCACCTGTTGTTGCATTCGCTCTTCTCAATGCTTCCCAAGGTTGAATATTATTTTCGATCAATGATTCATATTTCCTCCACATATGTATAGTATAATCTATTCCTAATCCTATACTAAGAGCTGTAACCATTACAGTGAGAACATTCCAATGAATTCCTAGAACTGCCATTGAACCAACTACCCACACAGCCGCAAGTGTAACTGGAACAATTACAATGAATGAAGGAGCAATTCTTCTGGTCAAGAGTAGTAGAACTAAAAATGAGACAATGAGGCTAATTATTGTGGAACTAATTTGAGAAGTGCTTAAAGAATCAAGTACATATTCCAGTTTCACCAGATATCCTGTCAAAATTATTTGACCTTCAATATTATTTTTAATATCATCTTTATCGATTATATTCGAAATGTCGCGAATAATCTCTCTACTTTCAGTACTTGATTCAGCTTCTACATCGATTCTAATTTTTGATGCTGCAATATCTCCATCTTGAGTAAATACAATTGATCTACCTACTCTCTCTTCGTAACTCAATCCTCTAAATGAAGAAGAGGAAGAAGTGTTAGTTGCTAATTCAGATAATGCATTTGCAAAGTCTCCTGTCGCATAATTTTCAGTACCGGTTAATCTTCCACTGTAAATAGTTAGGTTATATTTTTCTCCGAATACAGAATCTGCTAGAACAGCATCCCTGACTATTGGATACGGCCCATCATAAGACGGATTAGCATCTACGAAGAATGAAGAAGGAACAACTACGCCTCTAGTGGATTGAATTTGCATATCAAGAATCCATAATCCATCTAAGAATTGTGAATCGTCAACTATTATGCCAGTACCTGTTTGATTTACAATCAATATACTGACCTCTTTCCAAGTAGATGATTCGTATGAGTCATACATAGCCGTTCTTGATTGCATAGTATCCATTTCTTCAGATAAGAAATCAGTTAGATCAAATTGAGTTTCAAGTTTAATTGAAGAATACCCAACCGATCCTATAGTAATCAAAAGCACTGCAACTAATACTTGAGCAGCAGTTTTTTTCTGAAATTCTGTGATATTTTTTGCATCGCCTTCAAACAATCGACGTCTTGTTGAATTATTTGCAGGAGCTTCACTCCATCTTGATACAACAACATGAAGTGCGCCTACAACCACTGTCGAAGCAATGAATGCGGAAGTCACTCCAACTGCAAGTGCCAATCCAAATTCTTGAACAGGTGGCAATGGTGAAGCAATATTCGAAATAAATGCACATACAGTAGTAAATACAGCAAGCGTTAGAGCAATTCTCAGTTCTCTAAAAGAAGCCACCCATGCTTCTGCTGGTCCAAGTCCATTTGCACGATTTCTTTCATATGTTCTTTGAAGATGAATTGAATAGTCAATTCCTAAGCCTAGTACAACTGGAGCTACTGCAATAGTTAAAATTGTATATTCCATTTCTAAAACATCTAGTAAACCATAGGTCCAGATTAACGACGCCGTTAGTGCTGCTAAGGGGAAACCTACGAACCTAATTGATCTAAATGCAGCGGCTAAGATAATTACAACAAGAAGAATTGAGATTCCCAATAGTACTACTAATTGACTGAGTGATTCTCGATTTAATTCGTCACTAATTAGACCATCAGATAGTGATTGAAATCGTAAATTATTATTTTCTCCTGCTTCATTAAAGAAATTCCGAAGTTGAACTTCTGCCATGACTTGAGAGGTTGTATCTTGTTGATTTCTTATTTCTAGAATCCAAAGAGTACTATTTGCATATGGCACGGGTTCTGGTTGATTCTTATCTTCTAACCATGAACAGATTGCATCGTAATCTAAGTCTTTGTGAACTAATGCCATTCTACCTAATGATGCTGCATTTCTAAGATCTTCATCAGCACCATCTGCACATGTTGTCCCTTCTTCTACAGTTTCATTAAGGTACGATGCCCAATCATCGAAATCGGATAGAATTGAATCACTTCCTTTTTCATCTAATGCTAATTGAAGAATTCCCGGTGCAGAGATATTTGATAATATCAATGAAGATCTTAATTCTGATTCATGTTCCATTTGTGAAAGAATTTCTTCTTGCTCTATTATCGCATTCCAATCAAGCGCATTTCCTCCGTCATCTGATGTTACATGAACATAGAAAGGGACACCAGTTTCAAACAATTGTTCCTCGACAGAATTAATGATCATATCATCGTCACCAGGCGGCATAAATGTTGTTAGATCTGTATTGAATGAAGGGGGGTCACTGAAACCGATTGCAAAGATTCCAGTCAACATTACTGCTAGTATGATTATTGGAAGAGATGCACGTTCAAGGATAGCAGTTAACGCGGAGTCTCGGGGGTCTACCGTACGAGACATGATTCTCTCCGTGGGTGAACAGGCGATAATTCCAGCGGTATAATCGTCTAATATTCTATAACTTGTTAAAAATCGAATATGTTCCAAGTGGAAGCCCTCAAAAAGGGGTCATCTCTCGCGAGATACATGGCAATGAAGGTTCTACTAAAGGAAGGCGCAGAATTGAGGATCCGAATCAGTGATGAAGATCATACTACTTTGCATCTTTTTAGGAGTCGGCTAAATGCTCACAAAGACATCGAATACTGTAATTATTTTAGCGGTCATCCAGATCTAGATGACCCTGAGATTTACATTCGAGCAAATAAAGGTAAAGACCCAGTAAAGATTCTGAAATCTGTAGTGAAGGAAGCATCAAAGGATTTCGCTTCTCTTTCTCTATGACAGGTCCGGTGAGGACGTGTCTAGTCCAGATGGAATGGATTCATCCGTTGGCCTAGATACATTTGCAACAACTCTACCTGGAATTTTTGGTGTTCTAAAGATGAGAGCAGAAGATTTTCGTGTTGAAGAAGTTGGAAAAATCCCTGCTCTAGACCACAAAGGTCGATTTACATTGGTTAAAGTAACTCTCCGTGATTGGGAAACAAATCGATTTATTCGTAGATTTACTAGTGCATTGAAAATTAATCGAAATAGAATTTGGTTTTCTGGAACCAAAGACAAGAAAGCAGTAACTACTCAGTTGATGGTTGTCGATGCACCCGTTTCTCGTGTTGAAGATGTTGAAATAAAAGACGTAGATATTGATGTCATTGGAAGAACACATCAGAAGGTAGCAATGGGGGCTCATTCTGCCAATCGTTTCACTATTGTTGTAAGAGGTTGTGTAGACGAAAATGGTACTCCTCTAGATGCTAGAGATGCAATGTCTAGAGCTTTAGCAATTCGGGAAATGATGGAAGAATCTCTTGGGGAAGGGATCTTCCCTAATTGGGTTGGTCCACAACGATTTGGTTCGTTACGTCCAGTAACTCCTGTTGTTGGTAGGTTTATTGTCAATGATGACTATGAAGCTGCAGTTTCCACATACTTGGGCATGGAAGGTTTATTCGAAGATCAAGAAACACATGACTTTAGAAAAATGTGGAGAGATACAGGAGATGCTGAAGCATGCCTAGAAATTATTCCAAAACATCTAGGATATGAAAGATCAATGTTGGAGTCATATGTTAAATCACCAGATAATCATGTTAAATCATTTTCAACGTTACCTAGAAATCTTCAATTGATGATGATTCATTCTCTTCAATCAATGGCATTCAATCACGTACTCGGTTCCAGACTTGAATTAGGATTGCCTCTTGCAGAACCAATGGTCGGAGATGTAGTTGCTCCATTATCTAGTGAAGGAAAAATAGATGCAGGAAAGTCAGCAATAGTAGATGAGACAAATCTTGCTCGATGTATTAGAAATTGTATGTTTAGAAGATTATCAGTGACTGGACCTCTTCCAGGGGTCACAGGGAATCTTGCTGAGGGAAAGCCTGGAGAAATAGAATCAGATATTTTTAACAAACTTAAATTCAATGACATTGATTGGAATGTTCACAGCATCCCGCGGCTGACTACTAACGGAACAAGGCGTCCTTACGCATCTATTTTTGAAGAGTTTAGTGTCGTTGATGCTCCATTGTTAGACGAAGAATCTCTAGATTCAAGATGGTCTAATGGACCTAGAGAGGGTGAGAACTGGCATCCTGATGGTGCTTGCCTTAAATTTCGTTTCACCTTGCCTCCTGGCACGTATGCAACAGTTTTGATGAGGGAATTTATGAAATCTAAATCCTCTCAGTATTGAACGAATACGAGTTAACTATAGTCTACCCATTTCGAGTGTTTCAATTTCTGTAACACCCTCAAATGATTTTACTTGATCTTCGAATTTACCAAGAGGGTTATCAAATTCTTCACCGTCTTGAATAATTGCTGTAACTTCAACAAACATTAGTCCAAATGCTAATGGTTTCTTTTCGACTAATTGAATAGCTCCAATACTATTTGGGACTCCTTCAATTTCGTTGCATACTTCATCAATTCTAATCATTGATTCAGAATCTAGCATTACCTTATACTTCACAATTACTTCACCCATAGAATCACCTCAAGGTCCTATAAATCGACATTCTGGACAAATGTAACGAACTCCTTGGTTCCTACACATCTCACTACGGCCAATCATGGTCTTGCAAGGGTTACCTTCTGTATCTTGTCCAGGACATGGAAATGATGTGCTGCGCTTATCTTCCAAAGGGATTCCAGAAGATGTACAAGTAGTAGCGTGACTCAAATAATCGACTCCTTAGCGTCCAGTCGAAATCACCTTCTCTTTTAGCCTTGACCATCGAATCAATTTCTTCTATGGACAGAAAATCCGGTTTTTGTGATAATTTCCTCATCTTCAGAATTATCTACAATTCCATCTTTTGCTAAAGAGTTCAATATCTCATCTCCAACTGTTTGAACAAGAGCTCCATGATGTGGTTTTAGATTCTTACAAACTAAATATATCTCCGATGATGCGTTTCTTGAAGAAATAGGAGAAAAACGATGAACCTTCGAAAATCTCCTCTTTAGAGCCCTTACTAGAGCATCTAATCCTGGCCCTTGGAAAACCTTGGTGATGAAAGCACCTCCTGGATTTAGTAATGGTAATGAAAAATCACATACCATTGTAACTAAATCAATTGAAATTGCTTGATCAATATCATACCGTCCGCTAATATCTGGTGAAATATCTGAGATGATGGTATTGATTACTCTTCCTTGGAATGCTTCAAGCGTAGCATCCTGAGTAACTTTGTCTTGAATGTCGCCGACAATGAAATATGCGCCCTCAATTGGAGAGGTAGTCTGTAAATCGACTCCTACTACTATCCCCTCATTTCCTACTAATTCACATGCAACTTGGCTCCATCCTCCAGGAGCACAACCAACATCCAGAACAGTATCTCCATGTCTTATAGGAGTAAATTTCTCTTGTATTTCTTTTAATTTGAAAGCAGAGCGTGCGCGATATCCTTCCTGTCTGGCCTTTCTGCGCCAAGGATCGCTCCGATGTTCGGAGAACCAGCGATTACTCATGCATTCGGCTAAGTAGGTTATCTTTCAAGTCTGACGGATGTTCGCGGAACTCTAGATTGATTTGAGACAAAAATAATGTTTTTTTGGTTAGATTCTAATGTTGTTTAATCAAACATACTACTCTCGATCAATATTACGTCGGTTTGAAACAATAGAACAGGGTGGATAGTTTATGGGCAGATTGTCACTAATGTTGGTTTTCCTTGTTCTTACCTTGTCTTTTTCAGTTCAAGGTCAGGAAAACAATGTGCATCAAATTCGTGGAGGAGGATCTGTAGTAATGGAAATGTCGACGGCTGTTTGGTGTGACATATGCGCTGAACATGAAGAATGGATACCGGATATGGTTGATTCAAATGGTGATAGAATAATTCGTGTTAATTTACATAGCGCAATAAATGATCCTCTTGGTAATGAAGCTTCGAATTACCGTAAAGGTTGGTTAGGGCAATCAGATGCAGATTCTACTCCCTCTTACTCCTTTGATGGATTGAGAGAATCTACTCCGTCGTCTTCTAGTGGAGAACTTCAAAGATCACTTTTGGATGCTGAAGCAGATAGAATCCAACACGAAGTTTTGGAAGTAAGTATTTCATTTGAATCATCGATTGTATCAGTAGAAGCGGTTGTTAATGAACCATTACAAATCAATTCTACATCGATGACACTAATGTTATTGGAAAATGAAGCATCAATTTCTCCTGAAGATGCAACTAATGGTAAATTATCTAGTAATTATGTTTTGAAAAATATAATTTCCGTTAATGAAAATGAATTGATAGTTTATCCTCAAGATTGGGGTGCAGCTACAATCGATTCTAATACCTCAATATTTTCTAATTTTACTTTTTCTTGGCCTAATGGATTAGATTATAATTCGACAACAATTGTTGTAATTCATGAAAAATCAGTTACAACTCCCGAAAATGGAGCAAGAACTACATTTTCTGCATTATCTTGGACTTTAGATCAATCAGTTGAAAATGAATCATCTTCATTATGGGTTCCACTAATCTTAACAGGAATTATAATTGCAATAATCAGATTTTATTCTAATGAACAATAAATCAATGCATTCATATGCTTGTAAGTAGATATTAATCATGATGGATGATATGGACGAAGTGGTGGATAGTTATGAATTGACAGTTGCAGTTGAATGGATGGTGGAATATATTCTTGAGATTAGAGGCTCTTCTCCAATTCGTTCTGTTACAATAATTGATGCGACGGATATTGATCAGGTAAGAAATGAGCTGCATAGAGAATTAACTAGTCTCTATCCTGAAGCTGGACGAATTGATGTTACTGTGATTAGAATGTCTACTATCTCTTCAATTGATAGTGAATCTATGTTTGAAGAAGACGGCCTATTCCATCCATGATTATGGCTGACCAATTTCATTAACTAGACATCGAGCAGTGTGCCTAATTGCATCTTCGGAACTAAAATTAGGTGTAAATTTCAAATCAAATAGTCGTTGGGGATCAAGCATAGACTTAGGCACATCTCCTGCCCATCCTCTATCTCCTCCTGTATATTCGATATTGGCATCTTGACATTTTGTTTCTTCTAGCACAATTTCTGCAATTCTTCTCACGCTACAAGTATCATGGGTTCCAAGATTGTAACAATTAATCGGTTCATTAGTATTATTTACAACATGTAACATTGCTTTAGCACAATCAACAACTTCCATGTATGACTTTTCTTGCCGTCCGTTACCTAAAACTTCTAGTGTCGATTTATCTCGATGTAGCTTGTGAATGAAATCAAATATCACTCCATGTGTCCCCCTTGCCCCAACAATATTTGCAAATCTGAAAATCCATGCTTGAAGGTCAAAAGTTCCTACCCATGATGTAATCAATGCTTCTGAACCTAATTTTGAGGCACCATACAATGAGATTGGGAATAATGGGCCATAATTTTCAGGGGTTGGCATTTGTTTTGCTTCCCCGTAAACTACACTACTACTAGCAAATGCAATTTTTCTAACTCCATTAACTCTCATGGCTTCGAGAACATTGTAAGTTGCAACTGTACCTTGTTTAAGGTCTGTATCTGTAATTTCGGTACCTAATCTAATATCTGGATTTGCTGCTAGGTGGAATACTAAATCTACTCCCTCCATGGCTTTCTTAACAGCATTAAGATCTAACAAATCGCCTTCAATAATATCGATTAAATCTCCATGATGAGATAGAAATGAAATGCGTCCACTTGACATATTGTCGAAAATTCGTACTTTATGTCCATTCTCAATTAAGCAGTCTACTAGGTGAGAACCAACAAAACCTGCTCCCCCTGTTACGAGTGTGACCATGTTGTGCCATCTATGTATTGAACTTGAGTCCATCGGATGATTGGATATTTGAAAAATTAGAAATTTACTAGTATTTCCCGATAATTACTACATAGACTATATACGAACCATGTTGAAATTCAATACATGGAGGGTAATGAAACCGGTCATGGTTTGGTCATGGTCGGAATGCCAATGTTCAACGAAGAAGAAACGGTAGCATCTGTTGTAATTCGTTGCTTACCCTATGTTGATGAAGTATTATGTGTTGATGATGGCTCATCAGATTCATGTTCTAGATTAGCAGCAAGAGCAGGTGCGATAATTCATTATCATCGTGCAAATAGAGGATATGGTGCAGCAATTCGTAGTATTTTCCGTATTGCTAGAGAAAAAAATGTGGACAAATTAGTAATTTTAGATAGTGATGGACAACATCAACCCGAAGATATTCCTGCTGTTTTAGCAGGATTAGACAAAGAAGATGTTGATGTAGTAATTGGATCACGTTTTGTTGACAATAGTGATCGAAGTTCAATGCCAATGTATCGAAGACTCGGAATTTCAATGATTAATACTGCCTCAAATTTAACCAGTGATCTTGGAGTAAAAGATACTCAGAGTGGATTTAGGGCATTCAGTAAAAGAGCATTGAATTTACTCGCCTTTGAGAATGAAGGTATGGAGTCTACACTCGAAGTTCTTGATCAAATCAAGGAAAAAGGACTGAATGTAGAAGAAGTTCCAATTAAAGTAAGATATGATGTTCCTAAATCATCCACATATTCTGCATTTGGTCATGGTTTTACTGTTTTAACTTACGCACTAATTTCCTTGTCTCACAAGAAACCCATGCTAGTATTCGGTTTACCCGGAATGGGGTTATTGGTTTCAGGTACTACGATAGGACTAGGTATGCTCAATTCAGTTGAAGAGTTAACTGATGGAACGATTGCTCTTTCTGTTGGTCCAGGATTAACTGGTGCATGGTTATCTATGCTAGGTTTATCATTGGTTTTCTCAGGTTTAGTTTTGCATGGTGCAAGGACCTTGATGAGAAGAGTAGTTTTACAGCGTATTCGTTCTCTTTGACCTTCCTTCTTCCGAACGCTTGATGTTCGTTCTATTCGTGGTAGGTATATGTCGAAAGAGCAATCTGACGTCACTGACGATGGTATTTCCATCGGAGAGATTGCAGAAAAGTTGAGCACGACATCATTTTGGCTTTCAATCGTTTCATTTTTATCTCAAATTTCAGAGCAAATAAAAAGTGCTCTAAATAGAATATTTGGCGATTCTATCCATCGTCTTACGACTGGAATCAAATCTACACGTGAATTATTCTATATTTTCTTGTATAGTAGAATCATTCGTGCACCTGCATTTATTTTGATAATACTTTTAATTTCTGCCGGTTGGATGGGGAATTCTGCGAAAGATTTCCAACAACAAATTAACGGTGATGTTGAGGTATATCTTCCAGATGGGGCTAACTCAACTGATTTACTTCTGGAAGTTAGAGAACAATGGTCCACAGATATTGTTCTTCTTTACATACATACGAATAATGCGATAGAAGATGTATCATCTAGAGGAACTGAAAATGTAACTGATGTCGACATTCTTACTCAAATTAGTTGGATTGAAGGAGACGATATGAATTCTAATGCTGGGGGTTACAAGCACGGTCTTGATCGAAATAAATCTGATAGAGGAGTAGAAGATGGAGTAGTTTGGATTCTTTCTCCTGCTCAAGTTATCAAGGAAGCAAACAGCTCAGCCAAACGATTTAATTGTGCTATGGAGAAATATCAGATTCCAAATTTAGATCCGTCTCAATGTCCGCTTACTGAACAGACTCCATATGATGGATATTCTATTCCAGATGATCAACGAATAATCGATGATTTTGTCGATACTGCTGGTCCACTATTGTCTAATTTCGTTCGTGATACTAATGGAGACAATATTTGGGATACTGCTGTTGTTGTAGTAGGAATCAGATTTGATATGGACGGTACCGATATTTCTCCAAGAAACGATCCTAAGGGTAAGACTGAAGAAAATCCTAGTGGTTTAATTCAAGATCATCGAGCATTTATTGAGCACACTCAAGAGTTGCTTGAACAATGCGGTCTTCCATTGTGTACAAGATCATATACTCAACCACTTTCGTCAATCAATGAAACTAGGATGAACTTAATTTTACCAAGAGATGCAATTACTGTAACTGGTTTGACACCTGTCTTACATGATGTGTCTGATGCAGTTTATGAAGAACTCGTCACCAAGATGCTCCCATTAAGTGCAGTATTTGTTATTATCACAATGGTCCTTCTTCATCGGAGTCCAAAAGTGGTAATTATTTGTGGGACCCCTATTCTTTTTAGCTTATTAATCACATTCGGTGCTACAGTTTTACTCGATATTGAATTAACTCCAATGATTATCTCCGCAGGGCCTATTTTGGTTGGTCTAGGAGTAGATTATGCTCTTCATTTAACAAATAGAATTGAAGAAAATAGGGATGATATTCTTGATGAATATGCACAAAAAGTGTGGGATGCTGAAAGAGATGGAAGGCAAATCGAATCGTTAGATCCATGGGACGAAGAATTGTATCTCAAAGCTACAGTGGCAGCCGCTGAAACTAGTGGTCATGCAATTATGCTTTCAGCATTGACTACAATTATCGGATTTAGTGTTCTTACATGGACAGAATTGGTACCTATTCGTCCTATGAGGACAGTTGGAACCACCCTTCTTCTTGGAATTTTCATTACTTTCATTTTATCACTCATTATGGTTCCAGCATTGGCGTTTATTCTTCGTTACAGGAAGGGAAGAAGTTCCGCAACTGATAATTTATGGTCAAAAATTGGACAGATACCTCTTAGATGGACATGGACTGTGTTAATTGTTTCAATGTTAGTTACTGCATTTGGTGTTTATTATCTTGAAGAAGAATTAGGTAAAGATATTACAGGAGCCTCTTCTGAGGTTCCTCCTGGTTTAGTTACCTATGAAGCGTTGGCAGAATATAGTCGAGTTTTTGAAGGAGGTCAGACAAATATGTTCATTGTTGATGCTACAGATAGGGGGAGAATGAATGATACTGCGCCGATTCGTGATTTACCTGTATTAGATGCAATTGAAAGGATTCAGGTAGAAGATATTGATACTGTTGATAATACTACTTCGATTTCCTTAGTTACAATTCTAAAATCAATACCTGTATCTATACCTAACCCTATAACTACTGATGAAATCTACTCTGATACATTGTGGGGTATACTTCATTCTGAATGTTGGGAAAATCCAACTGCTGGTCCGGAATGTCCTTTCTTTCAGTTGACTTCTAGGGATACTATGGTCAATGTTGCTTTCGATACATTGTCTCCTGAAGTTCGATCAATGCTTATGAATGCTGATTCTGGTTTTGGTGAAACGAAAACTCTAGTTTATGTAAATCAACCATACATTTCTTTGGGAGATGCAGGACTGTTGAGAGAAACGATAGATCAAAGGTTAACAGGAGAAAATTGTGTTGATGGAGATGCAAAAAGATGTACTGCAGTTGGAATGAATGGAGTAGAAAATACATTGTTGACTGGAGGATTACCTGTTTCATTAGATATTAATTCAGGAATTCATGAAGCACAATCTGAGACTACTATCGCTACAATGATCGTATTACTCTTTGTTATGTCAATTCTGTTCGCATCACCAAGATTGGCCACATTCACTATGATCGCTGTGGGCGCTGTAGTTCTTTGGCAGCCATTATTGATGAAACTAGGTGGAGGCGTAAATGTGAATGTATTTACAGCCATGATTGGAACGATTGTATTTGGTATAGGAGTTGACGATTCAATACATATTGTTGATCGAATTAAGGATGAGAAAGAAACTCCCATTGGTGTCTCAAAAGCAGTTGAGAAGACAGGTCAAACAATCTTTGAGACTACAGCTACAACTTCAGCAGGACTTGCTGCGGGATTATTTGTTGCAATTCCAGGATTGAGAAATTTCTTTGTTTTGATGATGTTATTGATTATTCTAGCATTATTTACATCATCAATTTTACTTCCCAGTATGTTAGTTGCTACAAAACGAACAATGCATCGAATCAAAGGATTACCTGGATCTTGGGTAGATGATGATAGAATAATTGTCGAAGATTCAGGTCCAATAGATGCCACAATTATGGACTCAAATTAATTGTTGAGGGTGCAGGGAGTAAGCCCCTTTTTGTTCACCATTAGGCTGGTTGCATTCAACTTAGCATCCGACCCGTCCCTCGGCGACGCTCGTCGACAGGACTGTTTGGACTTGCTCCAGTGGGGTTGTTCGTTCCATCCGTAAGCAGGCGACCTCGTCCTTTCGGATTCATCGCACACACCTGCAACGGTTCGTTTCTTCTACATGGCCGACCCTCTCGGGTCCTCGGCGTAAACCGAGCCACTTGCGTCGTGGAGAGGGGACTTTCCTCAGTGTCTTGCACTGTCAGCAACCCTCCTGCTCCCTCGTCTAACGGGAAATGTCCGATGATTTTAATCAAACGGTTTCCATTTTTGAAATAATAATAATATTCTACTATCTAATTATTAGTTTTTTTTAAATTGTTATTAACGATGCGAGGCTATGCTTCCTAGTCAAGACGAGCCCGTAAAAAATGAAACCGAGAGTTCTGTTGGTGGTGTCAGCCAGTATGATGTCATAATTGTAGGAGGTGGTGCTGCAGGTGTTGGAGTTGCAATCGCTCTAACTCATGCAGGCGTCGAAAATTTCCTACTAGTTGACCGAAATGAGATTGGTTCATCCTTCGCTTCTTGGCCTGACGAGACTCGCTTCATTACCCCTTCATTTCCGAGTAATTCCATTGGTATGCTAGATTTGAATTCGATTGCAGTCGGGGTTTCCCCAGCATTTAGTATGAGAGTTGAACACCCTACTGGTAGTGAGTTTGCAAAGCATCTACAAGATCTTTCCACCTTCTTTGAACTTCCCATACAAGAAAATACAGATGTGGTAAATATCGAAAAGAAAGATGGTTTGTTCCATCTGGTCACAGATGATGAGACTCTGCTTGCCACAAACGTAATTTGGGCTGCTGGAGAATATCAGTATCCAGGTGCTGGAAGATTTACAGGTAGTGAATTTTGCCGCCATACCTCCACTATTCCTAATTACGAGGGATTAGAAGGAGATGAATTCCAGATTATTGGTGGTTATGAGAGCGGTTTCGATGCAGCATATCATCTTGCCAAACGTGGTAAAAAAGTCAAATTGTTTGACAAAGATAGTCCATGGAGTGAAACAAGTTCTGACCCTAGTGTTTCTTTGTCCACTTTCTCTTTTGAACGTATGAGAGATCAAAGATTTGAGGAAAATGTCGAACTATTTCCTGAAACTCTCATCAGTTCAGTTTCCTTAACAGATGGGATATATGAGATTACTACTCAAGATGGTCAAACTTTCCAGTCCAAAGAACAACCACTTCTAGCGAGTGGTTTTGAAGGGAGCCATAAATTTGTATCACATCTATTCGAGATGCGAGAAGATGGTTTTCCAGTCCTTACTGATAATGATGAATCAACCACTGTCCCGGGAATGTTTCTCAGTGGTCCTGCGGTTCGCCACGGTAGTCTCATATTCTGTTTTATCTTCAAATATCGCCAACGCTTTGGAATTGTGGCACAAGCTATTGCTTCTTCACTTGATATACCAACAGAAGAATTCATCGATGCTTACAGAAGCTGGGGGATGTACTTAGATGATTTATCATGTTGCGGGCAAGAGTGCTTAACCTGCTGACAGGAAATAGTTATCATATCACGTCTGAGGCGAATAAACATGGAACCTGTCCAAACACGTATCAATAAAATGAAGAGTATTCCTTGGCTTGGTCAAACTCTTGCTAGTCTTTGTTGGATTATCAGCGTATTTGTTTACACAAATGGCAGTGAAATGTCCACAGGTGACTGGCTGCAATTAGCCGCAGCATCATGTTGGATGGTATCTAATATTGCATCAATTATAGAGATCAGGACAGATTAAAGATTTTTTCAATTACTATGCGAAAATCAACTCGAACAAGAAAGCATTGAGCAACCTACTCGATGTCTCGCCCATTCAGGACGTTTCTGAAACCATTTTTCCTCATTCTCTAACTGTTCCTCATAGGGTTCTTTTAGAAGTTCATAGAGCTCTTTCGCAACTGAATAGTCTTGATTTTCTGCTGCATCAATAGCTAATTGAGCCATCCAATTTCTTAAGACATACTTTGGGTTTGCTAGTCTCATTTTTTCTTGGTCTGGATTCCCCTCAACTCTAGACCACCATTTATTCAACCAATTATTCCATTCAGTTTCAATAATTGTTTCTTCATTGTAAAATGCAAATTTTAGATCATTAACGTCTGGTTTACCTATTGATGATAATAATCTAAAAAATATTGTCATGTCTATCTCACTACTTTGTAATATCTCATTTAGTTCACTAATAATTTCTTCATCTCCTGAACTAAATTGTTCTAAACCTAATTTTTTTTCCCACATTAAGTTGTTATGTTTTTCATACACTTCGTAATAGAATTCTAGAGCTTCATGTAGCTTTTCTGGTTTATCCATTAACGGACTTATTGATTCCAATAAACGAGCATAATTCCATGCTCCAATTTGTGCTTGATTACCAAATTTGTATCTCTTCCTCCCTGAATCAGTTGTATTTGGGGTCCAATTAAGGTCGAAATCTTCTATCCACCCATAAGGTCCGTAATCGATGGTTAGACCATGTACCGACATATTGTCAGTATTCATTACTCCATGAATAAATCCTACTCGCATCCAGTGAGCAATCATTAATGCAGTTTCATCAGCAATTTCCTTTAACCAATCAATTATTTTGTCATCATTGTCAATAGAATGCTCAGGAAAATGATTTTTCACAGTATACTCTGCTAATTGTCGTAGAGCATCATAATTCCCGGTCATAGTATGAATTTGAAAGGTTCCAAACCGAATAAAGCTTCGAGCTATTCTGCATACGATCGCTCCTTGCTCTGGAGCAGGATTTCCGTTATACATGATGTCTCGAACCACATGTTCTCCTGTTGTCACCAAAGATAGTGCCCTGGTTGTCCGAATCCCTAGGTGATACATTGCTTCGCTACAGAGGAATTCACGAATAGAGGAACGCAGTACAGCTTTTCCATCTGCAAATCTCGAATATGGAGTGACACCTGATCCTTTCAGTTGTAACTCATATGTTTTCGCTCCTACCTCTACTTCTCCCAATGTAATAGCTCTACCATC
Organism: Euryarchaeota archaeon UBA125; assembly: GCA_002502625.1. Taxonomy (GTDB): domain Archaea; phylum Thermoplasmatota; class Poseidoniia; order Poseidoniales; family Thalassarchaeaceae; genus MGIIb-N2. The sequence continues at coordinate 1,660 of DAPV01000099.1, read as the reverse complement.
ACCTAATTGCCCAGCCCAGTTGCCAAATTGATGGCCTCCATATCTTTGTGCATACGGATCCATTCCACTAGTTATTTTATTCCCGGCAAGAATTTCTTCTCCACCAACTTCAATTCCTAATTCATTTGCCATTTCATTTGACCATAGTCTAAGAATAGGTTTGGGAACAACTGTTGGATTAACTCTAGACCAGCATACTCCTGGTACTTGTCGAGGTATTCCCCCAATTACCTTATCACCTGGAGTTTTATCAAGAAATCGACTAAGCCATTTCAAAGAAGCTATAGACTCAGTACCCATATTATGTTCTCAAATTCAATTGTTTAAATAGACTAGTTTTTTTCATTAATCGGTCACACCTAATGACTCATCCGTATTAGCATTGGAACACGTTGTTTAGTACTATCGTCAATCGTAGTGAGACATGCCTGAAGGGCCTGAGATTCGAAGGGCAGCAGATCGAATCTCAAAGAAAATTGTTGGTAAAGAAGTTCATACTGTAAACTTAATTTATCCTCCAATAGTAGAATTTCAAGAGATTCTTCAGCAATCACAAGTTGAATCTATTTCCACACGAGGTAAAGCTATGTTGACTCGCTTTGATTGCGGATTAAGCATGTATTCTCATAACCAATTGTATGGTCGTTGGACTGTTAATCGCCTCTCTACAGAGATGAAATGGAACAGATCTCTTAGAGTAGAATTTCTAACCGATAAATTTGCAGTTAGACTTTGGTCTGCAACAGATGTAGAAGTTATTCCAACCTCTAAAGAGGAGAATCATCCATTTATTGCTAAACTTGGACCTGATGTTCTGGATGATTCATGTACACCTTCCTTGATTTATGACCGTTTGAAGAGTAATAAATTCTGCAACAGAAATGCATCATCTCTGATGTTAGATCAATCATTCATCGCAGGAATTGGAAATTATCTAAGAAGTGAAATACTCCACCAATCAGGTATTCATCCTAATGCTAAACCTAGATTACTTTCAGATAAAAAAGTTCAATCTTGGGCCGAGGCAACAAAATCTCTGAGTGAATTATCATACGATACAGGAGGATTTACTGTGAGTGAAAAAGTGGCATTAGCTGGAATGGTTGTAG
>DAPV01000099.1:0-259 GCA_002502625.1 Euryarchaeota archaeon UBA125 | reverse complement strand
GTGAAAAAGTGGCATTAGCTGGAAAACTAAGAGGTGAACCAAAACGTGCTTACCGTCACTCTGCATTTTGTCGTAATGAATTACCATGTCTCTACTGTGGCACAGAAATCGTTAGAATTAGAGTAGGAAATAGAAGGTTAGATTTTTGTCCAGAATGTCAGAAATTGCCCAAGTAACGCGCTTCACCGTATAGTTAGGAGGTAGCCCAATTAAGCCCAATGTTGAAAATTATGAGCACGTCGGTACCGATCCGAACGAC
>DAPV01000069.1:26572-26917 GCA_002502625.1 Euryarchaeota archaeon UBA125 | reverse complement strand
GCCCAACTGAGAACAATGCAAGATGCGTCCATAATTCCAGGGCTTGTCCCTCTGTCTTCAGAACATGAAGAAGGCTTAGCTGATGTTCTATCATTTGTACAAAGTGTATTTGGAGGCATGGCAGATATGCGAGATGGATTTGCAGCTGACCTAGATGAGGAGAGAAATTAGATGGATGAGAAAAGAGATCTTCTTGCTATTGATGATTTTTCTCCTGAAGAGTTGAACAAAATAATTGATTGGGCCATATCTGCAAAACAGGATGACGGATTATTTGAGGAGTTTATGCCACTAGCAGGATTGACTATCGGTTCAATTTACGAAAAACCGTCTACAAGAACTAGA
>DAPV01000069.1:23833-26249 GCA_002502625.1 Euryarchaeota archaeon UBA125 | reverse complement strand
AGAACTAGAGTTTCTTTTGAAGTTGGAATTGACAAATTAGGTGGAAACCCTCTAACACTCTTGAAAGGAGACATACAACTTGGAAAATCCGAATCAATTGAAGACACAGCAGCAGTATTATCGAGATATCTTGGCGCAATAACATACAGATGTTTTGGACACTCTGATGTCGAAAAATTAGCAAATGGATCAACAATACCTGTCATAAATGCACTATCAGACAAACATCATCCTTGTCAAGCAGCAGCAGATATGATGACAATATCAGAAAATTTTGATGAATTGTCAGGAATTAAAGTCGCATGGGTAGGAGATGGAAATAATGTTCTACATGATTTAATGTTAGGCGCTGCCTCTTTGGGAATGGAAATGCATTACGCTGTTCCTAGAGGATTTGAACCAGATGAAAATATTGTATCAAGAGCAAAAGATATTGCAAAAGAAACAGGTGGAACTGTAGAGATGACACATAACCCAGTAGAAGCAGTAAAGGGTGCGAATGTAGTATATACTGACGTATTTATCTCAATGGGAGAAGAAAAGATGAAAGATAAGATAGAGGCATTTGATGGCTTTCAAGTTAATGAGGAACTAGTATCCAATGCTGATTCAGATTATATTTTCATGCATTGCCTCCCAGCACATCGGGGAGAAGAAGTAACTGATGAGGTAATTGATTCAAAAAATTCAGTTGTTTTTGACCAAGCAGAAAATAGAATGTGGGCTCAAATGTCCCTTATGACTTTCTTAGTACATCCTGCGGCATGGGAAGCATATTCTGAACTGCATTAAATCAAGAAATCATTAACCAAAGATGCGGCAACAAAACCAACCAGTCCTAATAATAGGGCTAATCTCAACATACGTTGAGCAGAGTGGTCATTTCCTTTGTGAATATGTGGTTTAGCAGCAATTAATGTCAAAATAGCAGGTACCATTACGATTAGTAGGTTAGTAGGCAATAATTCAAGAGCAAATGGAACAAAAAGTAAAGCAAAACCGATTAAAGCCATCAACCATGCAACCATTCTAGCTTGATCAAAACCAATTCTTTTGGAAAGTGTTTCTCGATCTATATCTCCTTCAACATCTTCAACGTCCTTGATAATTTCACGAGCGCTATTGATACTGAAGGCCGAAAGACCAACACACCAAATCAAAGGGTTATTCGCATTTCCAACTGCAGCAGCTCCAAAAACAATAACAATTCCAACTAATAGACTAACAGCAAGATTCCCAGGTAATCCTTTGTGTTTTAATCTGAGACTATGCTCCCCTTCAAATTCGTAATGAATCATTAGAAGCAAAGCAAGGAACCAGATAGGCAATGATGGAAGCCAACCTGATAAATCTCCTCCAGAAATTGATACCCATCCAGCAGCACCTAATAAACCAATAATAGAAGTAACTAGTGAGAACATAGCAATTTTTCGAGCTCTTTCTATTGAGATATCACCTGATGCCAAAGGACGACTTGGATGATTTATCCGATCTCCGTCAATATCCATCAAATCATTGTAAACATTCCAAGCAGCCATGAAGCCCCCAACTGAGATTGCATGTAGCCCTACTACAATCCAGTGATCAACTGTAGATGCACCACCCAGTAAACCCCCTAACAGTACCGTGAAAAAACCAATCAAAACGTTAGGGAGCCTGATTAATTTGAGTATTGAACTGGTCCCCATTATGTTGACGGAGGAGGAGCATACATTTCATCATACGCTCATGCTTCGACGATGTGTACTTCACCACGTAATGACCATACACAAACCGTATATTTTCCACCTCTAAAAAAATCTCTAACATGTCCTATTTTTTCAAAACGCTTGTCTTTTGCTAAAATGTTTCCAACCTGATTCATAGTCGCACCCCATGAAAATCGAGTATTCAAATGATCAAATATTTCTACAGTATTTGCTTCTCCTTTTTCTGTTAGCATTTTCTTAACTTCTTCTCGTAAACGCTTTGTTCTTGACATTACTGCACCTCCTGTGCAAGTGGATTCGCTCGTCGATGCAAACTTATCCAACTTTCAGGTACTGACTCACTGTAGTCAGTTCCTACAATGCCTGCTAGCCTAGATCTAGGTGGGCCATCCACCTTACCAGACGAGCTTACTAAGCCAATATCGTAGCATTCACTCGTTTCTTCAAGACATACTAATGTAGATAGTCCAGCAACATGAGATGTTGTTTTATTGGGTGTGTTGTTCTCATTCATACATCTACATCAACGGTGAGCATATGAACTAACGAAATAGGGAGTAAACTGAAAGTGAAAATGTAATAGAAACTGAATGTGATGATTTTGGTATTTTCACTTTCAGAATATATCGCACTGCTCATATACACATGTACTCTCGTCACACATACTGCTGGTATAGTGTAGTGGTCCATCATGACGGACTCTCGAT
>DAPV01000069.1:0-23529 GCA_002502625.1 Euryarchaeota archaeon UBA125 | reverse complement strand
GGTGTAGTTCGGTCCATCATGTCGGACTCTCGATCCGTCGACCCGGGTTCAAATCCCGGTATCAGCACCAAACCCATTTTCATTGCACGTAAAGCCGTGTAAGGGTGAGGTTTTTTGCCACTTTCAGGAACGGTTCAGGAAGGTTGCAGTGTCTTCTGCAGCTACTTCGAATAATGTTTGGCCTTTTGGTGCGAAGTAATGACCTGCATCAAGGTTCTTGATGTTGAATAAATCGGGATTGAAAATACTCTTTAGGTTAGCAAGTTTATCGCAATCGCAGATTTTATCTGTTGTAGCTGCGAGAACAAGCACAGGACTAGAGAGTGCCGCAAGACTCGCTTTGTTATCCTCAAGGAAGTGCTTTGTTGATGAGCAGTCGACATAAAGTTGGTCATAAAATTTCACCCAATGTCCCTCAGGATAATATTCAGAACGTAAGGCTGCAAGGCCACTCATGATGAAACTAGGCAACATGTCCTCATCTACTAAGCCAAGCCCATCCTGAAACCAATTCTGCATTTCTTCACGCCCCTCCCATGCGGCAAGACTGCTCCATTGTTTGGACTCAAACAATGTGTTGTAACTCTCAGTTGTTGCTTCGTTGTAGTAATATGGTGCGAGTAATACCAATCGATTGACATGACTTGGGTTCCTAACCGCATAATTAGTTGCTATTGATCCCCCTAGTGAGTATCCCATTAGATCGAATGATTCGGTTAATCCAATCTTGGTCAAAAATCTCTCTAAGCAAGCTGTCATTGCATCAAGTGAACATCCAGGTTCAACAAAATTCTCATTCATCGATGCTCGTTTTCCGTGATATGGTAATTCAAAAATGATTATTCTTCGATTGGGAATAAGTTTGAGCAAATCCGCCATTTGTACTCCCATAAAGCGCATGTAGACGCTAAGTCCAGGTACAATTACGAGTGGTTTTTCTTTGGCCTGTTGGTTGTTCATTCTTTCTAAATACCAAGCAGTACGTCCATTATCCAAAACTATGCTATTCTCTCGGAGTTTAGATTTTGACAGTTGACTCGATATGTCCAACTTAACGAGATTTTTACCCAGTATGGGTAAGTAGAAGGGAGAGAGGAACCACAGAAAACCAACGAGGAATGTTATTGACAAAATTACAGTTATGGTGTCTGTCATATTATACCCCATCACTATTATGTCTATTTATTTTTACAATGTATTCACGGCCATTTCCGGTATCAGCACCATTAAGAAAATGAATAGACGTAAAGCAATAGGAGAGTGAGGTTTTTTGACACTTTTGAGTGTCTTATCCCTCAAAGACCGAGCCTATCTTTCGCGCCTTTCAAGATTTTATTCCCTACTCTTTCCGCTTTCTTTGTTGATTTACGGATTGTCTCCGTAGTACTGTCTACTACAGTATCAATGACCCCTGATGCTAAATCTTCCATGATATTTCTGAATGAATACATAGCTCCACTAAGTAAATCTGGATAGGGAGGAGCATTATCATCTTCTGAAAATTCTTCCATTACTTTGTGAAGTTCTTCTGGATTTTCTTCTCCCATTTTCAATAGTGCGTCAATTTCAACCAATAGTTCTTGTAATTCATCCTCATCACTAGGCTCTGGAACTTCATTGATTACAATAGTTCTTTCTTCTTTGTAAGATTGAACAAAGGGTTTGAAGTCCTTTTTTGTGATCTTCTTCCGTGTAATCTCCTTTCCATTTGCATGGAAACGAGCATAGCAAGTAGATACATCGTGCGAGTTTCTACCACAACGAGTACACTTCGGTTTCTTTTCATTTCTTCGAGATTTTCTATTGAGCCGTTGAATCTCAGAAGGAGTCATGTCCACTTTAGTCCATGAACCTCCACGAACATTAGAGGCCCCAAATTCCTTCATCATGGACAAAGTTATCTTATTTTCATCAATATCTCTCATATCTCGATGAAATGCATATAGGTCGACTGGGCTATGTTTCTGGGTCCACTTAGAACCAGTTCCTTTCCAATGCTGATTGAATCTATTGAATGTATGATTTGTTTTACCAACGTAGTATTTTCCGCCTTCAAGTTCGAGAACGTAGATATTAACCATGATTTCTCGTATTAGTAACAACATATCAATTAATTGACGGCAATTTCCACTTTCAGGAACGGTTCAGGATAGACTAAATCTAGCGAGCGCATGTTTACCCTTGTTGCACCCATTGTTTCTAAGGGGGCCCTTACAACAGAAAATATTGAATGATTGGTGATGAGGGATTACATGAGAATATTATAATTAATTTCTAATACCTTACTAACTCTGAATTGTTTTATGCCAAGTCTCGCCGAATATTATACGACCCAATTTGGATCGGAAGGGACCTACGGTTTGGGATCAATTTTCCCGGCTATTATTGGCCTGATTGCCCTTGTTTGGATGGCTTCGCTCAGCTTACTGGTCTGGAGGGCAGCTCCCAAAGAGATGGACAACCGTTTCATCGCTATTTTGCTGATTGCAGAGGGTCTGAAGGCATCGTACATGATTCCCTCACTACTGCCAGCTGATTACTTTGATTGGTGGTGGCTGTCTCAATACACAGTTTTGTTCAGGGGCAACATATTCCAAACCGCTCATATTATCTCAATACTGATGTATCTCTGTTTTCCAATATATTTCAGAGTAAACATTCTGAGATTCCTTTACCGGCCGGTTTTGCAGAAGCATGCATGGTACTTACCCCTAATTCTGTCGACGGTGTACATGGGGATTCAGATATTGCAGAACAATCCCGCATACGTCAGTCAGAACTTCGCATTCATAGGATGCAGTGCGGTTGGAGCGACACCAACCATCGATGTCGTTGTTGGAAGCCAAATTGGAATCATGGATGACACGATGACGGCTATTGGCACGTGTGAAGGAGTGTATTCTATTCCAGTAGGGAACGGCGGTGAGATTGGTTTCCTTCTTGTCGCCCTGTCGTACTTGATTTCGATTCTCGCTTTGTTCGTCATGCGTACTTCAATGAAGGAATACAACAACGCTGAGAATGCAGATTCCTCGAAGAGCCTGACTTCGAGGTCCCTTTATATCGGATTCTTGGGCAAGGTGATTGGAACGACGCTTTTCTTCATGATGCTCTTCTTCATCACCCCTATGCTCAATCCAATAAAAGACGGAGCAAATCTGTTCGTTGACTCTTACACCGTTCAATTCATGGGCGCTACGCTTCAAGGGAAATTGTTTGGCTACTCGATGATGTTGAATGGTTATTTGCTCTCTCTACCAATCGCTTTCGAGGCCATGATGTTCGTTCATGCAATGATGAAGGACACGGTTTTGGGAATCGATGAACGATTGAGAAAGACCTTCGGTACGGCGATACTGACAGGTATTGGTGCAATTCTGTTCCTGATTGGCAGTGAAGCTGTTGAAGGGCTCTTGCCGTTTCCTGGGGTGGTCGGAGGTGTTCTACTCGGAGGAACCATCCTCCTTGTTAGAAAACCTGTCATGCGAATAGCCGACAGATTCTCTGGACGGATTCTTGTTTCGTCCTATTCTGAAACTGAAATGACGTATCTCGAATCCTACGCTGCTGCAATGGAAGACGACATTGTCACAGAACAAGAGCGGGTGATGCTCAATACCCTCGCAAAGTCACTGCAAATCTCCAAGGAGAAGGTTGCAGAGATCGAACAGGGGTACGATGAAGATTCAACCTCTGATCCAGAGGCCTCTAAACCACCTATCGATGATAATCAATGGACGGACGAGCAAGGCCATACTTGGCTTCGCAAGTCAGATGGAAGCACGTATTGGTGGAACGGTACCGATTGGCAAAAAGTCTGACAATGAGCATTGGTGGATAGAGTTCAGAAAATAGACTTGAGAATCGAATAATCAAATCTGGTCATTCGCAAAGGTCTATCCGATTACCCATCCGAACAGAATTCTTGTTCGGAACGGCTTTGTGTGGGCCGTTCGTATCGCTACCCTACGCTTCATGAAAAAGTGAAAGATTAATTATATTTCCAATTCTTTTTTCAACATCATTTCGTATTGTATCTAGCCCCTGTTGTGAATTTGCTTCAGCTCTCATAACCAAAATTGGTTCTGTATTGGAAGGTCTACAAAGAAACCATCCTGATTCAATTCCAAGATTTCCATCATACCTTACACGAACACCATCTGCATGATTTGTCTCTAAGTCCGAAAAAGCATTTTTCACTCCAACCATAATTTCTTCGCGTTCTCCTTTCAGTGGAACTTTTGCTTCTCCAGTAGAAGGGAAATCTGGAATATCGTTGAATAAGGATGAGAATGGCTCACCATTAGGAAGACGTCTAGCAACTAGTTCTACTAATCGAGAAAAGCCGTAGAGAGCATCATCAAACCCATTCCATCGATCGTTAAAGAAGAAATGTCCTGACATCTCCCCCGCCAATGGACATTCTGGCATCTCCCTTAGTGCCTGTTTGAGGAAGGAATGTCCTGTTCTCATCATATGGGGAATACCTCCATTTTCACGAATTGTATATTCAAGTGCCATACTGCATTTAACATCATGAATTACAGTTCGGGATTGAGGTGTTGCATCATTTGGAATTTGACTTAAAATATCAGCTGCAAAGACTGCTAATAAACGGTCAGGATGAATAAAATGTCCATTTTCATCAACAACTCCAATCCTATCTCCATCTCCGTCAACCCCCAATCCAAATTCTGCATTAGTGGATATTACTGCATTACTTAGATCAATCATATTTTTTGGCCGTGTAGGATCAGGTGGATGATTAGGAAATGTATTATCCCACTCACAGTGGATTGCAATTCCTGTAGTACCTAATTTCTCAGCCATAGATACCAAGAAAGGTCCAGGAACAGCATTTGCGGCATCGATGACAACGTGTACTGGACGATCAATAGTTCCAGTCGCGACCATTACTGAATCTAGATGTCCATTCACAAAGTCTTCTAGAATGATATGATTTCCCTGATTTTCAGGAATAATAAATTCTCCTTGATCGAAGGCTTCTTTGAGATCTTGAATCTCTTTTCCAGCCATAGCCGCGGTCCCTCTACACATCTTGAATCCATTATACTCAGGAGGGTTGTGGCTTGCAGTAATCATGACTCCTCCATCAACATCTAAGACTGAAGTTGCATGATAAAGAGAGCCAGTAGTACAAATTCCGAGGTCATGAACATTGACACCTGCTTGGGTTAATCCAGAAACGAATGCTGAATGAAGAGAAGGAGAAGATTCTCTAATATCTCTCCCTACAGCGATATTTGAGGCATCTAGAAATGTTCCCAGTGCTTTCCCTAGTCTTTCAGCAAATCTTTCATCAAGTTCATCATAAGCAATTCCTCTGATATCATATGCTTTGAAGCAGTGCAAAGCCCACTCAGCCATGATTCACGCTCATGCCCCTTCCTTCTATCACTTGTGGCTAAATTTACGTGAAAGAATCCAGAGTAGAATTATTGAGCATGTTCCACCAATAATTGCACCAATGGAATTGAATGTTAGAAATCCAGTTCCTATAAAAATAAATGGAATTAAAATAATCCATGATAGAACGTTCCTCCAAGTTAGAAGATTTGTTGGATTTTCAACATAAGGACTACCAGGCATTATATCACTCTGGAGAAATTGCTTGAATTACGATTTCTACCTTTGCACCTTTGGGAAGATTGGCAGCCTCAAAAGCAGCTCTTGCTGGAGCAATTTCTACACCCTCTAACCAGTTTCCATATATCTCATTCATCTCAGAATAATCCTTGATATCTGCGAGAAGTACTTGTGCGAAGCAAACATCATTTTTTGATGCTCCAGCAGCTTCTAGAAGTGTATCTATTTTCCTTAAACATCCTAGTGTTTGCTCTTTAGTAGATTCCCCTGAATCTAACGAAATTTGACCAGATAACCAAATGATTCCATTTGCCTTAACACCTGGGCTATATGGTCCAAAAACCTCTCCACCAATATCGATTCTTTCCTTGCTCATGTCTGTTCGACCTAATAGACATCACAAGAGCGTTCGCTTCATGCGACAGACCTTCTTCGGTTATTCATGGGCGGTCCAATTCCAACGTGTTGGGTCGTCGATCATCCTGCTCATTTTCAATTATTCAGCCCCTTTATTCGAGGCGGTCATCCTGACGATATCATAATTTTAACAACTAGATCAGAAATTCAATCAATGTTTAGAACTAGAGAAGGTAGAATTCCTCATCGTCCACATTTGTGGGTAGACCGACCGGTGGGTCATGAAATCAGTAGATTGAACAGATTTCGAATTAGTAGGAATAGGATAAAAAAAGTCACAAATTTTCTTCGTTCGCACCCATCTATTCAGCGGATAATCGTAAAGGGAGCGTCTTTGGAATTAATTTCTGCTAAGAAAGCAAGAATTTCAGAAAGAGTATACATTAGCGATACCGAAGTAAATCATATTGCTCATAGGATAGCAAAACGATATGCTACTAAGATATTACTTCCTAAATCTTGGAATAACAAAATCTATTCTGGATTTTCTTCGGATTCTAGAGTTGAGAGATATTCTGGAATACTTCCGGAAGTATATTTGGATATTGATGCAGGTAAATCAGTTAGAAATCAAGCAATTTCTCAAATTAGAAAGGAGATACCTTCTTCTGAATCTTCTCATTCTAACGCTCCGGTAATTTTCCATCGTTTAATTGTTGGAGGAGGGATTCATGATAAAAATGAATTAATTCTATATGATGCTTGGATTAAGAATTTACAAGTTCATTTTGTCCATACGAAGGAATCTGCAATTGAATCAACAGATGGAGCTTGGGAATTACCAATTCAAATTGCTATGTTTGATGGCGTATTGACTGGCTCTACAACTACGGCATCTGAGGCAGTTATTCATGGGGTTCCTACGTTATTGATATCTAAAGCAGAACGAGGCTTTCTCGATGAAATAAGCCAAAGATTCCCAAAGAAGTTATTTCGTTGGAGGTCCAGTAAAAAGGAAGGTTTCGATGAAACTGTTGAGACTTGGTTAAATTCAATTCAAGAAGATCTTGATCGAAATATGAAAATATGTAGTACAAGATCTGAATTACAAGAAATAATTGGTCCAATTAAAGAGTCATAGATTTTGAAGGACTTCAATATGATCTCCTGCCATTCCTTCTTTCATCACCGTATTCACACTAATCCATTCAGCATGAGCTGCATCATCCCCGGCTCTAGGCATTGAATTACTATCAACATCTACTTGATAAAAAATCGATACAATATGTTTTCTCGGATCTCGATCAGGATTTCCTTTAACGGTTAGAACCTGTGGATTATTTCCTTTGACTCCTGTTTCTTCCATCAGTTCTCTAAGAACTGCATCTGTTGGATTTTCGTCCAATTCAACAAATCCACCAGGAAATGCCCATGCTCCTTTCCACGGATCATTTCCTCTTCGAATCAATAATGCCTCAGTCTCATTTCCATTTATTCTAGTAACTACAGCATCCACAGCGAGAGAAGGTTTAGGCCAAGGATCATTCCCACATTTTTCACAAATGTCTTCCATATTATTCACCAAAACGTCGTTTCCTATTTTGGTAAGATTCTATCGCACTTAGAAAATCACTTTTCGAGAATGAAGGCCAGAAAACGTCTGTAAAATATAGTTCAGAGTATGCCGCCTGCCACAGTAAGAAATTTGAAATTCGTTCTTCTCCTGACGTTCGAATAATCAAATCAGGATCTGGAAGTCCACCTGTGTAGAGTCTTTTTGAAATCATTATTTCATCAATTTCATCGATAGAAACGTTTCCTGAAGCATGATCTGCTGCAATACTACGGACAGCAGCTAAGATCTCCTCTCTTGAACCATATGCCAAGCAAATTGTGAATACACATCCTGAATGTCCAATAGTTGCTTTTTCAGCATTTTCAATTGCATCAATTACATTTTTTGGAAGTAATTCTTTGTGACCTGCGATTTGTACCTTTACTTCGTTAGAAAAAATCCTTTCATTTTTTAATAAATCTTCAAGTCCTTCAACGTACAGATTGAAAAGAACTTCTAATTCATTTTCAGTTCGATTAATCACATTCTCTGTGCTTAATGCATAGACTGTCAAATATGGAATTTCTAACTCTAAAACCCAGTCCATTACTTCTTCCAATTTTTGTTTTCCGTAGCGATGTCCAATTGAACTTTCTAACCCCTCATTTTCTGCGAATCTTCTGTTTCCATCCATAATGATGGATACATGTTGAGGAATTGGCCCTCCGATGATTCTATCTCGAAGACGATTTGCTCGAACACGATCGGTTCTAGAAACAAAACTCCAAGCAAATCTCGAATTGGCTAAAAATCTTGCAGGGCCACGAATAATTCTGAATTTTAGTAACCATTTTGCAGTAGAATCAATTCTACGACCTAGCCAACCCATGCTCTTCCCTACCTAGTGGATGGGTACCTTGTCTTTGATTCCTCTCTGAGAATAGAAAGTCATTCAAACAGAATATCTGGTTCTCGATCAAGTCCTGATAGTACTCCACGACTTGGGTTTACAACAATTATTTCACCAGCATCTGGCCATACTTGTAAATCTGCTTTAGAATTTCCACAATATGCAAATCCTTTCATTCCATATCGTTTAACTAGTGCTTTTGCCTTGTATTTCCCACCTAAATTCAATTTTCCTTCTGATCCCATTACATCATCAAAAAGTCCTACATGTTCTGCAATAGGTATAGCTTGTACAATATGAGATGCAGTTGCAAGAATAATTTCTCTCCCACTTTCTTTTTCCTGTTTTAACCATTTAATGAAAGAATCATGATATTCGAGATCTTCTGGTTTTACAGATACAAGTTTAGCAACTCTCTTTTTCCAGTAAGGTCTTCCTTTAGTTAATTCAAAGAATGGAATAAGAAAAATGTACCAAGGTCGTCTTAGCATAATTTTTTGAGCACTAATTTTTGTCATATCTGATAGAATTACAGTCCCATCAAGATCTACAGCCAACGGTAGTTTCTCTCCCATATTTGCTGAAAAGTGTAATCAAATGTTCAATCATTGCGGAAAATAGACTCTCAACCGGTCGACTCAAGACAAGACTTCTACTCGCAGATTCATGGGCACTCCTGATGTGTTCGATGAGCCATGGTTTCCCCATGCTGTTATTACTACAGAGATTCGACAATCTGATGTATCGACTCCTATAGGTTTTGATTCATTTGATGTATCAATTCCATGGGATACATTGAGTATGATTTGGCCAACTGAAGGTCTTCCAAACCTAGAAGAATTACAATCTTGGGTTGATATGGAAGGTAAATGGGGAGATTTCGAATCCCTAAAAGAAGCAAAGACATTAGAATGGTCTTCAGGACCACTTGGTCCAGTTGCAAAAATTGATAGTGGTAAGAAAGGGATTTGGAGATTAGAAATTTTACCATTTGACGATGACGGACATGGTAGCAGAATTGCAGAATTATTAGGCAATAATCCGTATGTTGCTCAAGGAGGAGTTATTTGGCAAGGAAGAGATATTATTCTATTATGGAGAGATTTGAGTTTGTGGCTTACCGCAAATGAAGTATTGACTAATTTGTTGTCATCTGGAAAATTAGATGAATCTCGATTATTAGTTGAGTCTTGTGGTATTATTTTAGGTGAATTTCATACAGTAGTTAGCGAATCTGCGAATCCAGTTCGTTATGCTAAACCTTGGAATGAACGTTTGAAAATGTTGGAACAAAGAACCTCCTCTCGTACTCTTTGGCGAGCCCCACATGGAAAAGATACAGTAGGATGTATCACCCATCGGAACTTTAATTTGGAAAATATTGTGGTATTAAACGATGCATCTGGAGAACCGAATTTTCAAGAAGTTCATCTCCTTCATCCTGCATCAGGGGTATATGGTGCCATTTTACCAATGCTTGACCGTGCCCCAGGTTTACGAGATCTCGCATCTGGTTATCGTTCATTAGAATTGAATGATAATGTGATTGATTCAGGAATGAGTTTGGAACTTCGCAGATGTCTATTTGATGGGTGGTGTTCTACTGCGCCCCCTTCATGGTCTTCCTCTCAGTCATTGGATTCACACAAAGGAGGAGTTCCTATTTGGGAATATGAAAAAGCTCTCGAGGAAAAAATATTTTCAGATGTATTTGGCAAAAAAACACATGCTAGAACGAAGTGGTTTCTGTATCATGTTAGTAGTATTCAAGCAGGAATGTTCAGAGCAAGAACCGTTGCTGCAGGTGCTCTATCCTGTCTAGTAGTAGCAGGTTTAGGCATATATTCTGGAATGACCGGACTCCTATCTTGGGAGGATTCTTTTCCATTGATTCTATGTGTTCTTCCCATTCCAATTCTTCGACAATTTTACCGGAATCTTGCTCCTCCGCCTTATTGATTATTCAGATGAAGAGTGGTCATCCCATTCTTCAAGATCCGAAGTATCATCAATTGAAGTAATAGTGAAATTTAAAATTCCTATTTCAACACTATATTGGATTTCTTCACCTTCATCATTGTGATTACAACCGAATGCCCCACCCTCTTCAGAATCTACTGTTATATTCAACGAATATGCTCCAAATCCTTCTCCTTCAGATGATAGGTTCTGAATAATTTCTTGTTCTGAAACATTGGAAAACCATATCGTAGAATCTCCTACGTTTTCTCCCGTTAGTAAGAAATCCATGTAAGGAGTAAATTCCAATCCTAGAATAGTAATTGAATCTCCTTGATCATTGTTTTGACCTTCCTCTGTATCTGTTAAATTGTCATATGAAATAGTTCCCATTATTGTATCTGGTTCGCTATCTGATGCTCCTGGTACAGCACATCCGGCTCCTCCACTAGTTTCATCCTCACTATAATTGAGATATACCATTGCTATCACAATATTCGGATTCTCATCACTCCATGAAATTGAATCTGTATGAAGGTCTATACTCAATGTGTCTCCATCCATAACATATTCTGTACCTTCTGCTAAGGTTTCGAATGTCCCTTCGAATTCTACAAGATAATCTCCGGTTCCCCCCATAGAATTTGAATCTGGCTTTCCAAAGTAATATGCAACTTCTCCTGCACTGAATGGGACTAGTAATACAATCGCAGCAATCCCAATTGTTCTTCCATCTGGAATTGAGAATCTTCCTAGAGGAGAATTTTCAGGAGTTCTAACTGCATTTGCAACGAAGTGAGTAATGAATGCAGCACCCATTCCAGGTACTGATGGGAATATTCCATCTGAGCCCGCAAATCCAAGAAAACTCCAACCAATTACACCTACGAAAGCTGCAATCATCATAGCAATAGAATGTGTTGTGTCTGGTTTGTATCCGAGCCATCTAATGGTAAGGAGTGGAATGAAGATTCCTCCTAATCCATAAACGGCAAGAACTACTAGGAGAAAAACAGAATCTCCACCAGGTATGTAAAGGCCCCCAATGGAAATCAGGGTAGCTAACGCAGCAACTACCAATGTCACTTTCTTGGTGGTCTTGTGATCTTGACTCCACTCTGGTTTGATGTCATCAGTTATCGCAGCTGTGCATGCAAGTACTTGACTGTCTGCAGTTGACATTGTTGCAGCAAAGATAGAAGCAAGAATCATTCCGATTCCAAATGCTGGCATCGTTTCCATTGCCATTTGTGGTAATCCTAACTCAGGGTCAAAGTCACTAGCAGTAAATAAGACTCGACTTGCTAGACCAATGATTAACATTAGAGCAATGAATGGAGTTTGCCAAACAAAGAACCAAATCATCGCTTGTTTTCTATCTGAATCTGATCCTAATGTCATTACTCTAGAAACAACTTGAGGTTGTCCTGCAACACCCAGACCCCCCAAGAAGAATGCAAAAGCCCACATAGAAAATCCAAACTTCAAATCAGGAGGCAAAAATTTCGTAAGAACAGGATCTTGCGCCTCTAAGCTTTGTGTTAGTCCAGAGAATCCATTAACTTCTTCTAATGCAATCCAGCATAATATTATCGAACCCACAAGCATTACACAGGATTGTACTGCGTCTGTCCATATTGACGCTCTGATTCCACCAGCATAGCAGTATGCAACCACCAAAACAAATCCAATTAGAATTCCAATCAATTCATTCCATCCCATCATGACAAACAGTGCTTTTCCACCTGAGGTCAATTGAGCAGCGGCATAGATACTCAGGAAAAGTACCGATAATACTGCCGCCAACTTTGCTTCAGGGGCACCTGCTTTTTCAGCAACCAGAGAAGATAAAGAACGAACTCCTCTTTCTTGCCCTTCCTCTTGTATGAATTTGTAAAGCCATATCCATGCCACAACTTGGCCAATCGTTGAAACAACACCTAGCCATAGTACATTGAATCCCATCAAGTAAGTAAATCCAATAAATCCAATGAACATGTAACCAGAGTTCCATGTACTCACTGCTGATAATGCAGCTAACGCAGGATGCATCCCCCTTCCTGCAACAAGATAATCGTCAGTAGTGTCCTCTTTTACAAACATAGAAGCGAGTCCTACACCCGCGAAAATCGTCATGAAAAACAAAAACGAAAGCACTAGGACGATGTCCATTGCACCTACACGGAAGGCTATCAAACATGAATCTTCCAATGCAACGACATTACTTTGCAGTAGGTTCGTCTAGAATTGATATGGAGCGTAGTTGGTTCTCCCGATTATTGGGTAATCCTATGTTCAAATCATTTCTTTTGTTCTCTATTTTTAGAGCATTTTATGGAGCAGGTATACTACTAGTAACTTGGTTTTTAGCAACTGAGACCGAGAATCCGTGGTGGGTTTCTATTCTTTTTCTTCTTGCTTCGATGATTTTTTCGCGATTGTTATTCCGATTCATCAAAAGTTTTCGAAAATCTGTAGATGATTCTAATTGATTTTCGAATACTTTCCTTTTTCATATTGATAATAAATAGGGACACCTGTTGGGATTTCTACAGATAAAATCTCCTCAGGACTCAGATTTTCGATTGACATGATTATACTTCTTAGAGAATTCCCATGTGCTGCTACTAACACATTTTTGCCTGATTGAAGATGTGGTTCAATTTCTTCATTTAGATAAGGAAGAGTCCTTTTTGCACACATCTCAAGACTTTCTCCATCAGGTGGGGGAATATCAAAAGATCTCCTCCAAATGTGAACTTGTTCAGAACCAAACTTTTCTCGAGTTTCATCCTTATCCAATCCCTGTAATGATCCATAATGTCGTTCATTCAATCTTTGATCATGATGAGTAGGTGGATTATCTGATACCTTATTGTGAGACATTACTATTTTTGCAGTTCTTTGAGCACGAATTAATTCACTCGTATGCACTACATCAAATTTAACTTCAGATAGTTTCTTTCCTGCTAACTTTGCTTCTTCTTCACCTTTAGAAGAAAGATCTACATCAGTCCAACCTGTGAATTTATTTTCAGCATTCCAGACTGATTGTCCGTGTCGAAGAAGTACCATTAAAGGCAATATTTCACCTCACTCTTGACGTCTAAGTCTAGGTTCAAAGAAATGCAAATCTAATTGTTTTGCAATCCTCATGATATCTAGTAGGAAACTCTGTTTCAATTCCTTTTCTTCAGTTCCAGATGATGTATCCCAATATAGATTACAGGAAATGTCAATTGCCTGAGGTCCAAGAGATTGTACGCGAACCGATGAAGCCTCTTTTTTGGTAGTTTTTTCATTCGATTGAATCATATCGAATACTTGGTTGCAGAATTTCTCTACTGAATCTGGATTACTGTCAAGATCAAGATGTAAAATTGGTTGATATCTTCTCCAACGTCTGAGTCCATAGTTTTCAATTGGTGTATTAACTAAATTTGCATTTGGAAATGTAACAACAGAATCTATTGAAGTCCTAATTTGAGTGGTTCTAAAATTAATTTCAATTACTTCTCCTTCACTACTTCCGATAATTACCCAATCTCCAACTTTAAACGGCCTATCGAGTAGTACTGTAATTGCTCCAAACATATTCGAAACAGAATCTTTGGCTGCTAATGCTAGAGCGATTCCACTAATCCCCAGTCCTGCTAGAATTGCACTTAGATCGAATCCTAAAGAACCTGCAATCAATACTGCACCAAATGCTACGATGAAGAATCTCATAATACTTTCAAGAGCAGAAATCAAAGTTTTGGTTGTACCTTCCATTTCTCCATCTCCATCAAATCGATCAACGATTGCATAGATAGCAGGAACCAAACGGAAGGCCCAGAAAACAAGAGTGAAATAGAATATTAATTCAGTAACTGGAAGAACTACTTCTCCCATCAGAGATGGCATTTTTGCTTGTTCTGTATCCATTAAATTTTGAATTATTACCATCATAAATCCCGCAGATACTGCAGTGCCTAATGTTCCCGAGGAATCTCGTATCGCTACTATTGCTATTTTTTGTTTAATCCCAAATTTCAGGAATACTTTAGAAATATAATTTGCAAGGACCATTCTAATTCCGAAACAACTCAAAAAGAAGATTAGAAGTAAAACAAATGTGCCTTGATTGAATCCGAATGCTGCATCTCCGTCCCATCCAGGAATGGCTGTTATCAGGCTCTCCATGGTTCACCGGGGGAGTAGGTACTTTGAATCCATTTCGGCTAACTATCATCCAAGCGTCGGCTTGAAGTGGTGCAGGGGACTGTGAGAGTCTGAACGCCCATGTCCGCAATGCGCCGAATCTTTGTCCACGTTGTACTAATGTTGTTCTTGTTCATGCCTGTGGGAGGTTTGTTGGGATCTGTTTCAGCCCAAGAAGAACCAATTGAAAACAACAGTCCTCTAGACATTTGGTCTACAGATTATGTCGATGATTACTATCCATGGGGGGGTGATGATGCGGCTCAATTCAAGGAGTATCATACTTACTTCACAATGAAAGATAGAATGCAACATCTAGCTGAAAACAACCGCAATATTATGACCTTTCATGAGGGATTAAATGGAGGAGAGAATGCTCGAGGCCAGACAACAACTGCTAGTACTTACGAAGGATGGTTTTACAATCATAGAAGTCCATGGGTAAAAATTACTGTAAATCCTCAAGGTGGAGATTGTAATGACTTCGTAGGAGATTGTGGTAACTATCCAGAACGTCCTGATGTATTGTTGGTAGGAAATCATCATGCTCGCGAGTGGATGTCTTATGAAGTTCCAATGATGTTCCTTGAGATGGTTGCTCACTATTACGGTAAAGCAGGTATTGACAATGATGGCGATGGTCTCATCGACGAAGATCCTTATGGCGATGCAGATGGAGACGGCATAATCGATGATGATGGAGATTGTCTTTCATTAAATGCCTCAAGTCAGGATAGTAATGGCGATGGAACACCTTGTGGTCCTGGCGACCATGGTGTCGACGAGGATATCTCAGAGCAGTGGATTACTGACCTTGTTAATACCCGAGAGATTTACCTCATTCCAATGCTCAATGTAGATGGGAATCGATATGATCGAGAAGTTTACTGTGGTGAAACAGCTTGGGAGAATTGTGCTAAGAGTGGGTGGAGAAAGAATCTACGTGACAATACTCTAACTGATGTTGGTCCGATTCCTAATCTAAATGAGGACGTTGATGACGCTTGTGATGGAGTTGATCTAAATCGTAACTATCAGTATGAATGGGGTGCACCTTTAGGGGCAACAGGTCCTCTAATTCCTGGAGATTGTATTGCTGGTACCACTAACAATGATGTATACAATGGTCCAGTAGATACCAATGATGACGATGAAGATGGAATTTACAATGAAGATGCAGTTGATGGCGACGATAACGATGGCGATGGCCTCATCGACGAAGATTGGTTAGGTGGGAATACAGAGCCAGAGACCAAGATGATTCAAGATCTCACTGAAATGAATGACGATAACGGAGATGGAGCATCTGAATTCAAAGTAGTCTTCAATTGGCATTCATTCAGTGAACTCATCCTCTATCCGTGGGGCCATTGCACAGATTGTGAAACTCCCGATCATGATTTCTTAGTTTATCATGGAGATGAGATGGCAGTAATGACAAATTACGAAAATATTCAATCTTCAGATCTATATCCTACAACTGGTGATTTTTGTGACTGGCATTATGGAGTTCATAATTCGTATTGTTTTACCATGGAGATTGGAAATAACTTCCATGAACATCCAGATGATATTGATCATATTTCTGTGTTGAATATGGGTCCAACATTCTACATGGTTGAAGTTGCTGACGATCCTGCTTTCCGTGCAGTCTTTGGATTAGGTATGGACGAGGTTCAGTGGATGCAAAGTCCAACGAATATCACGATTCCAGATGAAGGAGACATCCCAATTGAATTATGTCTTCATCCTAACTTTCCATTGACTAATGATGTAAATCGAAGTCACGTAATGCATAGACAAGTCACTCCAACTCGAATGCAGAATGACTTCGGTCCAACTGAATGGAAAGAGATTCAGCCATGGTCAATGACCGGATTTAATCAGACAACCATTCGTTGTGAATTATTAGATGGTTCAAATGGAACTACAGCTATTGCTAATATTCCAGTTCCTGAGACTAGTGTTGGAGAGATTCACTATCGTGCAATGCTTGGCACTACTAACGGTGCATTCCCAATCAATTATCCTGCTCCTGGAGAGGAACCCGGCGATTATTATGTTATGACTATACCATATCGTGCTGGATTTGGGAGCTCTATGCTTGCTTTATTCATGTTCTTGATTGTAGCCGGAGTTGTATGGGGTGGACTTGTTTTTACTCTGAGAGAGATGTTTAGTGGCGATGAGGATGAAAATGATCATACGGAGATAGTTGAAAAATCCATGGAAAAAAGTAGACCTTCTAGAGATTATGGTTCGATGACTGTAGCTCAGCTCCGTACTGAATTAAGTGAAAATGGTCTTCCAACATCGGGAACTAAAGCTGTACTGATTGATCGATTGAAGGAGGCTTGAGTATGGCTGGAGATACCTTTGGCGGCAGAATGGGTCTTATTTTCGCCACTATCGGTGCAGCTATCGGTACCGGTAATATCTGGAGATTTCCAAGAATGGTCGGTGCTAATGGAGGGGGTTCTTTTCTTGTTCCTTGGTTAATTTTCTTATTCGTCTGGTCAGTACCTCTAGTCATTGCCGAATTTGCCATAGGAAAGAGAGCACGAACAGGTACAGTAGGTGCATTCCGTATTTTCGCAGGTAAACGCTTTGCATGGATGGGATTGTGGACTGCATGGATTTCTACTGCTATTGGATTCTACTATGCCGTAGTTACTGGTTGGTGTCTGAAATATTTTTCAGCCGCTGCATCTGGAGGTTTAGGACAAGGAGTAGACACAACTCAAGTATGGAACGATTTCCTACAAGATCCGTCTCAAGTTATCATTTTCCAATTTTTAGCAGTGCTTATCACTATGGCTGCAATTTGGAGAGGAGCAAAAGCGATTGAAAAAGTAAATGTAATTCTAATGGTATCATTGTTTATTCTTCTTTTCAGTGCCTTATTCCTTTCAATATTGATGGATGCTCAGGACGGAACACTTGATGGCTTTGTATACATGTTTAGTATTCAACCAGAATATTTGCTAGAACCTCAAACTTGGATTTCTGGTTTATCTCAGTCTGCTTGGTCTTGTTCCGCTGGAATGGGAATGTGCATTACTTATGCAGTTTACATGCGTAAAGATGAGGATACAACTCTTAACGCTGCAACCATGTGTCTTGCAAATAATAGCATTAGTATCATAGCAGGTCTAACGGTGATGATGGCAATTTTCTCTGTTGTTCAAGATCCACTTTCTGCAGTCAGTGGTGGTTCGAGTGCAATCACATTCCTTGTTCTTCCAGAAGTATTTGCTCAGGCACCTGGAGGACCAGTAGTTCAATTAGCAATGGTTACAATGTTCTTCCTTGCTCTTTCTTTTGCGGCACTAACATCGATGATTTCTACTATTGAACTATGTGTCAGAAATTTCGTAGATCATGGTGTAGATAGA
Organism: Euryarchaeota archaeon UBA125; assembly: GCA_002502625.1. Classification (GTDB taxonomy): domain Archaea; phylum Thermoplasmatota; class Poseidoniia; order Poseidoniales; family Thalassarchaeaceae; genus MGIIb-N2. The sequence continues at coordinate 5,543 of DAPV01000069.1, read as the reverse complement.
AGTCAGGCTGTTGGTTTCACTGGTGCTGCATTATTCCTATTTGGGTTACCAAGTGCTGCCCTTTGGATTCTCATGGACGATTCAACAGGTGTTGCTTTCCCTCAATTCCTTGAAGTCCAAGATCATATTTGGGGATACGGTCTAATGTTCAGTGGCTTATTCATTGCATTCTCAATTTGGAAGTATGGGTGGAATAGATACAAGGTATGGCAGGATGAAAATGATGTTGTTGGGTTCAATTGGCAAGATTATCTAGATAATGGAGTTTCATCATTCAGAGACGACTTCATCAATACTGGAGATAACGATTGGTGGATTGGTAAGTGGTGGGATTACATCATGTATCTCGGATTCCCAATAATGTTCGCTATCTTGATGGGTTCGTACTTCGTTGACTTATTGTTGAATGTTGATAGTCCCTGGGACCCAACAAATCCTAAGGGAATAACAATTGTCTTGCTATTTTGGGGAGTTACAGCAATAGTATTCTTATTCCTTAATCGGTGGCTTGTTAGTCGTCCATTGTACAGAAATGTTCCTGAAGGAGCAGAAGTCCCTATCGACACATTACCGGGTGGAGAAGATGACATGATTCTCGTTCTAGGTGAAGTATGGGCTGGAGGAAATTTGGATAACTCATCTGAATCTACTGTTCTCAATGCTGAACTAGCATAATATGAGAAGCGTGATGGCCTTCATACTATTCCGATTAACATGGATCCTTGGACGATGCACATTGCAGAGGTCGGAGTTTTCGATGTAAATGCTGTAGCATTAGATATTCAAACAATAGATTTGATGGAGGCTGCAGGCCAAGCTCTGGCATCAGAGACTGCTAGGATTGCCGAGTCTTTGGAAGGTGCAGAGCATAGAGAAATTTGGGTTCTTTGTGGACCTGGAAATAATGGTGGAGATGGATTTGCTGCATCTATTGCTATCAAAGAGATGGGTCATCCGGTGCGAATAATAGCCACACATGTAATTCAGAAAGGAGAAGCCGCGGAACATCATAGAAACAGATGTAGAGATGCTGGCATCAAAATTGATGTTTGGCCATTGGTTTCTGAAGAATCAAAACCTCGAATGATAGTTGATTCCTTACTAGGTTCTGGAACATATGGTGGAAAACCTCGAGGAGATATTGCAGCAGTAATGCAATGGATAAATCATCATCTAGATGTTGTTCCAGTAGTGGCCTGCGATATTCCTACAGGTTTTGATTCTGATCTAAAGATTTCAGCCACTTCAACTGTAACATTTCATTCTGAAAAAATGGGTATGCGCTCTGAAGATGGGTCAATTCATCCAGCTATAGGTCGTTTGTGTGTGGCACCATTACCGTGGCCAAAAGAAGTACTAGATTGTGGTCCAGGAGATGCACTTAGATATCCTCCTCTTGATCCAGATGCACGAAAAGGTGATCGAGGCCGTTTACTTGTTATTGGTGGTGGACCATACCATGGTGCACCTATTTTGTCAGGGGATGCTGCTGCTCGTTGTGGATGTGATTTAGTACATATTGCAATGCCGAAAGAAGCTCGAAATAGAGTAGAATGGCCTCCTCATCTTATTCCCGAATCGATTCCAGATGAAGTAACTTTGACGATGTCTTCTGTTGAGCATCTTATCGGTCGTATTCTTTCAGGTAGAGGAGTTCAAGCAATTGTAATTGGTCCTGGACTTGGTAGAGGTGAAGAGACAATCCGTGCAGTAGTTCGTTTGTTGTATATCGCTGCTGAAGGAGGTATTCCTGTTGTTGTTGATGCTGATGCTATTGCTGCTTTGCCAAACGGTTCATGGCCAGAAAAATTACGTGGAATAGTAACCCCTCATTCAAGGGAGGCTGAAGAATGGCTTGGACCCGAAATTGCTGCAATTCGACCACATTTGAATGTGAAAAATGATCCTGAAGGTAGAGTTGTAATCGTCACAGGATCTGTGGATAGATTACTCGGTCCCTTTGGTAGGGGTTGTTTAGCAACTGGAGGACATCCAAGGATGGCTACAGGAGGTACTGGTGATTTGTTAGCAGGATTATGTGGAGGTTTATTGGCTCAAGGAATGGAACCTTGGCCTGCTGCTCGCCTCGCTTGTGCATTGTTACGAGAGGCAGGAATGGAAGCTGTGGTGTCCAAAGGCCCTGGTCTGGTTGCAGGAGATGTTCCGGTGCATATTGCTGAAACGCTAGCAAAGTGGATCTAGGTGTCGTTGCTCCCCTTTCAATTTACTAATACAATGCTTTCACAGGACATGGTCTTGAGTCCAAGAGGGTGGATTGCTATCGGAGCATGGCTTTCTCTTATTTTGGTTCCAGTTTTGCACTATTATTGGAAGAGATGGGATAGACCTAGCAAAGCCGCTCTAGATGAAATGGCTCGAAGAAAGCATGAATTAGAGGTAAAAAGAGCCTTTGAGTTAGAAGATATGAAACTTAGAGCAGAAGAAGCTAATCAAGCAAAATTGGAAATGGAGCAACGAAAGCGAACAGTTCCTCCACAGGTAGATTCTGAGGTTTTACATGATGCTTGGGGACAGTTGGGAATTGAATTGAATGAAGAATCAGCAAGTGAACCCGATGAACTAGAAATTCCAAAAATCAAAGAGATGCTCGAATCTTTACCCGAAGTAGATGAAGAATTTGTTACTCCAGAAACAGGCCCAATATTGGTAGAACTTCCAAAAAATACACCAATTGATGAAGAACCTAAACTGGTCAAGGATGAATTAGAACCAGCACCAGATATGGAATCTTGGAATGAAACAGATTGGTGAATTGATGTCCTCTTATTCTCTTGAACGGCTTTTTCGTGAATCAATCAGATTCACTATAGTGGGTGCGTTTAACACATCAATCTGTTTTATTTTGTACAAGCTTTTTGTTTATCTAGATCCTTGGCCCGCTTACACCCTTGGCTTTGCTTTTTTCCTATCAGAAGGATTGAGTTGTATAGTTGCGCATTATCTCCACAGGAGAATCACTTTCCGTTCATCAAGTCCTTATGGTCGAAGTTTAACACTGACTCTAATCATCTACGCTACATCAATCGCAATCGCAAGCTCCTTCCATCATATGATTGCCGAGGTTTGGGATGGTGGGAATTTCGATCCGTTTATTGTTGAGCATGTTTCGTGGTTCTTCAACACGGCATTGGTAGGAGTAATAGCTTTCCTTGCACTTCGCTTCGTAGCGTTTCCGCCAAGTGATGACGTACAAGATGAAAGTGAGTAATCACTCGTCTTCTTCTCGAATTCCACGCATCCAAGCTGCTGCTGCCAATCCACCAAGACCTACGATTGCCCCGAATCCAGGAGTTTCTTCCATATCGTTATCTCCACCAGTAATAGCTTCTGCTTCAGTCTGGTTCAGAATTGGGAATATGACGGTGCTGTTGTAGTTTGATGGCTTCTCAGTATCGGAATTACAGTTTGCCTCTTGAGGAGGAGTTGTATCACTATGACATGGATGTGTGTAATACATTCTGAATTCAGCAGGTTGTCCTGAAAAAATAAATGATCCACTTTGACCTTGGCCCGCCCATGTTACTTGAATTCCTGGATTATCATCAGTTCGATTCCATGGAACTAAATCTGGAGTTACTGGAATATCCCAATCAATCATAATTCCTTCACCTTCACCTGCATTGAATTCTTGAGTAACTGCAGCTACAGATCCTCTCATGAGACTAACATTGAGATTTTCACATTGATTCTGACAGTTTGCATCTCCAGTGATATCTAAAACAAGATGAACTCTGATTACTTCTCCTTCTTTCAGAAGTATATTCTCGTTTAGGATAGGATCCATTCTACAGTGCCAGTCAATCTGAACAACACTACTTCCTGACCCGGTCTTTTCTCCATATCCATTATTGGAATTATCTGCATCAGTGTTGTTGAAATGCCCCCAACATGGTTCTGCATTTGGCCTTCCAAATACATGGAATGTATTGTTTTCAGCAGTTGGTTGTTCGGCATTCGGAGCAGCTTGCATCATTGTGACATCACCACCAGCAGTTACTGTTGACGATGTGACCATAAGCAGGGCTAGGCAGAGTGCAAGTGGAACGAGAGTCGTTCGACGCATGGTAATTCGTAAACCCCGTTTGGTTTGAGACTTTCTTTCATTTGTTAGTCAAATCGTTGAAATCCGAAACGACTACCACCTTCGCCACGTCTAGCGATATTGAGTGCTTCTCCCAACATATCAGCCGAAACATTGGCTTGTTTCAGATGGGCTGCGCCAACTCCGGTAATTATCGCCATCACCTTGATAGTATCACCAAAGGCAGGATCTTGTCTTGCACCAAAGATGACATGAGCATCTCCTGATAATTGACTCGTCATAAGATCACAGACTTGATTTGCTTGTTCGAGAGTCATATATGGTCCACCAGTAACATGAATTAAAGCCCCAGTCGCACCTTCAATATCAATATCCAATAAAGGATGATTCAAAGATTCGTGAACAACTTCTTCTGGCCCTCTATCACTTTCTCCATAGAGCATCATTGTAACTCCTCCATTCTTCATAATGGTTCTAACATCTGCAAAGTCTAGATTGATCAGACTTGGAAGAGTGATAGTCTCAACGATTCCCTTCACAATTTCTGCGATTAATTGGTCCATAATGCTGAATGCTTCATCGAGGGGGAGATTTGGAACATAATGTAGAAGTCTGTTGTTATCCAATACAAGTACAGCATCTGCTTCATTTCTTAGATTAGCAAGACCTTCTAGAGCTCTTTGCATCCTTTGTCTACGCTCTACAGCGAATGGAGTTGTAACAATTGCAACGACTAACGCCCCTGCTCGTTTTGCCTCTTCAGCTACTACTGGAGCAATACCGGTCCCAGTTCCTCCACCGAGTCCTGCTGTGATGAATACAAGATCTGCACCTTGAACGATTTTGCTGATGACATCTCGACCTGCTTCTGCACACCTTCGTCCAGTTTCTGGCATTCCTCCAGCACCAAGCCCTCTAGTGATGTGCCTTCCTACCAGTAATTTTTGCATTGCTCGAGTATGATCTAGATGTTGCTTGTCTGTGTTGATTGCAATAGTAACTGCACCTTCGACTCCAAGGTGGACAATTCGATTCATTGTGTTGTTACCTGAACCTCCACATCCACAAATCAAAATCCGAGGATTTGGAACTCCAAATCCTGCTAATTCTTCGTCAATAAGAGCAGTAGGAAGAGGAGATCCAATGCCGATTCCCATGTCTTCTTTGATGGCATCAATGACATCACCAAAAGGTGCATTAGCAGTAGTCTCCATGTCGATCCCCATCCGGAGAGCTTAGTCTCCGGAATGAGTTACGACTTGGAACCCTACTTGAAGGTGGGGGGTTCAGAATGAGCAAAAAGTTAGTTTTTGAAACTATTTTTTTTCACCCAATTTGTCGGAAACGGATATGAAGGCGAGCCGACTCGGTGTAGATACCGCGCTTAGCTCAGTTGGCTAGAGCACCTGACTGTAGACGAACACCACGGCAACAGGCAGCCATCAGGGGGTCCCCGGTTCAAGTCCGGGAGCGCGGACCA
>DAPV01000065.1 GCA_002502625.1 Euryarchaeota archaeon UBA125 | reverse complement strand
CAATCCAACCCTTAGATTCTATTCTTCTTCAGAGTGTAAATCGGTTGAAGGTTGGAGATCTAATAAGAAACTGGTAACTGTGAATACAATTCCTAGACACAATACAAATTCCCATGCAGCAGCAATCTCTAATGCAGGATATTGCCGTGAAGTACAAAATTCCATCATATCTGTAGGAGACGAATTCCAATTTTCCCAATCAAAATCATCAGTCCAAACTGATGCTTGGTTTGATAACATTTGCCACAACCCTACAATGGCAGCTACAGCAGGTATTCCTCTAGCAAGGAGGATCTTCCGAAAAGTAGGGCTTCCCCAGTGAATTCTTGCAGATACGAACCATGCCATCACACACCACATTATTCCCAATCTAAAGATGGTAATTGCATATGTTCCATGCATATATCCATCAACATCCCAAGGAGTTTGCCCGACCATATAGGTACAATATGCTGCTACCATTCCGGGCAACAATGCAGCGTGATTGATTATCTGCCATACATTATGGGCACCTTTTTCGAACAATCGCTCACGATTAAATAACTGAATTTCAATCATAATCCATACTACAGTTACTGTGGTAAGAAACGTACCAAAAGAAAACATAGTATCTCCTGGCTCAAATAAATCAAAATCAGAAATAAACGGCATAAATGGTTTGCAACCACTAGCTACCCAAGCGATATAACAAAGAATCATCCAACCTAATGTAATTCCTGTGAACAATAAAATGGACAATCGACGACGACGCCAATCCTCCATGCATGATGCCTAAAATCAATAGAATATGATTTTCACGGTCAGATTCCTAGGAATAAAGCGAGGCTTGATGTTGTAGTCCTATGTGAGAAAAAATATGGAACGGCGAATTGGCATTATTGTCAATCCGGATGCCGGTCTTGGTGGTCGCCTAGCTCTGAAAGGATCAGATGGCATGGCTGAAATTGCTCGATCAAAGGGTGCTGAAGATCGTGCAGGTCCTAGGATGTGTGAAGCATTTGAACATCTATTTTCAATTATTGAGCTTTCTTTAGTTGCATGGGATAATGTTAATTGGCTCTTACCCAAAGGAAGAATGGGAGATTCATGGATTCCAGAAAAAATGAAAATTCATGGAAAATGGACCAATATTTTCGATACACCAGAGTTAACCACTGCTGAAGATACAATCAATGTAGTAAATTCAATGATTGAACAAAATGTGGAGATTATTCTGTATGCTGGAGGAGATGGAACTACTAGAGATATTATTGGTGCATTGGAGGATATTGATTCTGCTTCAACACCCATTCTTGGAATCCCGGCAGGAGTGAAAATGCATAGTGGCAGTTTTGGTGCTTCGCCTAGATCTGCAGCAGAAGCCTTTGCTGCTTGGTTTTCAGGTGATTTATTAATTGCCCAAACGGAAGTAATGGATCTTGATGAAACACTGTATAGAAAAGGCGAATGGGTTGTGAAAATGTATGCTGAAGCAATGAGTCCCGGAAGTCCTAGATGGATGCAGGGTTCCAAACAACGTATTGAGAGAGTTTCTGAAATAGAAATTTTGGAAAGTCTAGGAGATCATCTTCGTGAAACAATAGAGGAGGACTCTGAATTGTTAGTTATCTGGGGAAGTGGTGGGACATTACGAACATTGGGTGAATCTATAGGATTTACAATTACAGTTTTGGGCATAGATGTTACACTAGGTAACGAAAATATTGGAACGGATCTAGATGAAAACCAACTAATTGACGTGATCAATAATCATAAATCTCAATTCAAAGAAAAAGCAAAAATATTGACTCTACTTTCACCCATGGGAGGACAAGGATTTCTAATTGGGAGAGGAAATCTGCAATTATCTCCAACAGTTATTCGTTTAATCGGAATTGACAATATTTTAGCTATTGTCACTCCTGCAAAACTAGCTACGTTGAATACTCTTAGAATTGATACGGGTGACATGGAATTAGATCAACAATTTCAAGAAAAAAAATACATGAAAGCATTACAAGGATACAGAACCACTAGATTAATTCGAATTTCGGCAGAGTGATTATCGCGACAATGTTCAACATGTCATACTCTCTGTGAGGTACATGGACATGCGCCGAACGTCACTCGCCCTTGTGCTGCTGATGGTCTTTTCAACCACATTATCGATGATAGAAACTACCCATTTTTCGCCATTAGTTGATGAAAATTCTGAAACCTCTGCTAGAAATGGAGCGACTGCATGGCTTCAAGATAGAGCTGATACCTTGGGCAATGCAGGTTCTCATTCCAGTATTGAACAAGCACCAGATGGTACTTTGTGGGTTGCTCATACCAAAGATGGAGATTTATGGGTTACTAACGATGCTGCTGGGTATTGGAATAGTGAACAAATCTATTCTTTCGGTTCAACTGGTAGATTAGCAAATCTACAAATTGATTCTTCTGGAAACCCTAGAATAGCCCATTTTGATGCATCGGAACATATTATTCGAGTTTCAAGATATGATGGTTCATCATGGTCAACTTCGACTGTCTCTCCTGGTGAAGATACTGGAAATGAAGGACCATATGACAACAATGAGGGCCGTATAGGATTCCAAATCGATGCGAATGGAGGTGAACACTTCACCTATTTGACTGGAGGAGACGATTTAGCTTATTCTTCATTTGTCAATAATCAATGGACTACAGAAATAATAGATGACGGTGATGGAGAAGCAGAAGAATATTCAGGAAATTCAAAAATTGGTCGTTGGAGTGATCTACTAATCGATAATTCAGGCACATTGAACGTAGTATACAGTGGATACCAAGTTCAAGCCTCATACAGTCCAATTGATGGAAGCATAGAGAGTGCATGGTATACTGAATTTATTCGTCATGGTACTCTTGCACCCGGAGGATGGACAATGTCAACAGTAGTTTCTAATGCCACTGGTGATAATTCTGAATATTTTTGGTTAGATGGTGCATTTGACTCATTAGGAACCTTACATATTGTTTACCAAAATAATTCTGCAGGTAGTGGATGGTTCTCCCCCACTACTCAAAGCGTTTGGATGGCAACTCCAAGTAGTGGATTATGGAATACTGAAAGAATTCATGATGGAAATTCTGATGGCGATTATATTCGTCTATTATTTGACTCAAACGATAACAAAAAAATTGCATGGTACAATAATGGAGATGAAGATGCTATCTTAATGCGTGAAGATGGTAATGGATACGAAGTGGTTTCCGTTGCTGAATCAGGAAATGTAGGCAGTTATATTGACATGCTATTAGATTCCAATGATGAAGAAATATTTTCCTTCTATGATACTACAGAACAAGATCTGATTGTTGCTGTTCCTGGACAAGATGAAGATTCAGATGGTGTTGTAGATAGTATAGACAAATGTCTAGGATCATCTCCTACCAAACGTATTGATAACCATGGATGTGAATGGACTCAGGGTGAATTAACTACTCAAACCGATGATTTCGCTTATCTAGAATCAGCTACTACATCAGATGGTATTCATCAAATGGTGATGTTTGAAGGGTATGAAAAAGGTACTACTAGGTGTGATTTAGAACCTGGAACAAATAATAATGATTCTAATGATTGTAACCTCATTCACTTTTCTTTTGATGGTACTTCAAGCCAAAGATTAACCATTGATGACCAAGCAGAAAGTGGTAGATATGCAGATATTGTGGCACTTCAGGATGATTCACTGGCTGTATCATATATGCAAATTCTTGAACGAAATAACTTCAATACAGTTACCTCTTCTGCTGCTAAGGTAGCTATCAAATCTAGTGGAAGTTCAACTTGGACGACAACCACTTTAGAAACTGGTAATAACACTGGTTGGTACACTGATATTTCAGCTTCTGAAAATGGAACTATTGGAATGGTTTGGGTTAATCAAGAGACATCAAGTGTTCGCTTTGCAATGCATGATGGTTCTCAATGGAGTAACCCAGAAACAGTTGCAGTAAATTCAACATTCCCACGCATTGGATTTGTTGGAGATAATCCAATTATCTTCTATCGAGATGTCGATTCTCGTTCTGTTGATGTTGCGACAATGAACGGAAGTAATTGGGATTCAACGACAATTATCAACCAATATACTGGATTCTATCGGCCAGATATTGCAACAGGTTCTGATGGAACATTGTGGTATGTCGTTCAAAGAGGAACTGATGGCAGTGGAGACTCAGATTGTAATTCAATTCACGAATGTACTGTATTGCTAATTAATTACGATGAGAATGGACTAGGATTAATCACCGATCTAGGTCTCTCAGATATTACCACTGGAGTATATCCATCAGTAACTGTTGATGATGCAAATCGTCCTCATATTGCTTGGTACAATCCAGATGATGCAGGTGTTATTGTTGCTGCTCAAACACCTAATGGATGGGAGCAAACATCAATCAGTCATGAAAGAAATGCGGGCTTTTATGTTGAAATTGTTACAGATAATACTGGATGGGAAACTGTATTTTCGTTTGATAGAGAAGCGAATGGAACAGTGGTTCATCTCACAAGAGAACCTACTGAACAGGACCACGATCTTGTAGCAGATGAATATGATAATTGTCCAGATACCCCATTCGGAGAAACTGCTGATATTTACGGGTGTTCAGAATCTCAAAGAGATGGAGATAATGATGGTGTATTAGATATCAGTGATCAATGTCCCTACACAAATTCAAATGAAGCATCTGATGTAGATTCCAATGGTTGTGGAGCAAGTCAAAGAGACTCTGATGATGACGGAGTTGTAGATGCAATTGACCAATGTCCTGGTACTCCATCTAATACTGTTGTAGACAACCAAGGATGTGATGAATCAAAGAGAGATTCTGATGAAGATGGAGTAAATGATCTCAGTGACTTATGCCCTAATACTCCATATTATGATATTGATAAAATTGATTCTGATGGATGTGCACCTGCTGAGAAAGATACTGATGGAGATGGTGCATTCGATGATTTCGATCGCTTTCCAGAAGACTCTACTCAGATCTATGATTCTGATAATGATGGATTTGGAGATAATGAATCCGGAAACAATGCAGATGATTGTCCATTCGAATTCGGGACATCTACCGGAGATAAATTAGGTTGTCCAGATATGGATGGAGACGGAATCGTAGATGATTTAGACGATGATAAAGATGGAGATGGAACCTCAAATGTTGATGATGTATTCCCTGACGATAATTCTGAATGGGCTGATACCGATCTTGATGGTTTTGGGAATAATGTAGACCCTGATGATGATGATGATGGGAAGGCAGATCAAGAAGAAACTGACTGCGGAAGCGACCCTCTAGATTCTGAATCTTTACCTTCAGATGAAGATGGAGATGGTATCTGTGATCTACTAGATACAAGTGAAGAAGATTCAAATCAAGGTAACGAACAATCCACTGAAGAAACAAGCGGAGGATTCCCTGTTGTTGCTATTGCAGGGATTGTTGCTGTAATTCTTGTATTAGGTGGCATTGGTGCTTTCGTGTTCACGCGAGGAAGTTCAGAGACCGTTTCTGGAGCATCTATGGCAGCAGCTGAATCTGCTGTATCATCATCTCAACAAGGAGAAATGATACCTACAGATCGTATATGTACAAAATGTGGAGCCCCTGGAATTGTTTTCATACCTGCATATCAGAGACATTTCTGCAAAGCATGTTCACAATACGAATAATTAGACTTCCCTACCAAGGGCGGCTTTGATTAATCCGTGGAAAGGTGGGCTTGGGCGATTTGGTCTACTCTTAAATTCAGGATGATATTGAGTCGCGAAGAAATAAGGATGATTAGACATTTCTAAGATTTCCATTCTCTCTCCCTCGGTATCTCTACCTACAAATCGTAGGCCTGCGGCTTCTAAATCCTCTACCATATCTGGATTTACCTCATATCTATGTCGATGACGTTCATGAATTTCCATTACTCCATTGTACAAACGATAAGCTGCACAATCTGTAGTCTGTAAATTCGTTTGACGACTGCCTAATCGCATTGTACCGCCCATGTGAGTTTTGCTTCCTTCAGGCATGAAAATTACAGTAGGATAAGGCGTATCTTCATCGAATTCAGTACTATTGGCCCCAGCCAATCCTAGAACATTTCTTGCAAATTCAATTGTGGCAATTTGTAATCCTAAACACACTCCAAGATAGGGGATATTATTCTCTCTTGCAAATTGTGCTGCAAGTATTTTTCCTTCAATTCCACGATCTCCAAAACCTCCTGGAACAAGTATACCATTAGCACCCTTAACTAAATTCCATGATTTTGAATAGGCATCTTGTCCTTGATTTGATGGTTCTAAATCTGATGCTTCTACCCAGTCAATATACAAATTTACTCCTTCTGCAAGAGCGGAATGGTTCAATGCTTTAATTACACTAAGATATGAATCGGAAAGTCCTGTGTATTTCCCAACCATTGCAATATGTACATCCCCACTTAGCTCATCCATCCTTTGAGCAAGATTAGCCCATTCTTCAACCAGAGGACGTTCTGTTGAAATCTCTAGATTTAGACGTTGACAGATCTCTGTTGTCGCACCTTGCTCTTCTAGCATCATAGGTACACGGTAAATGTTCGAAACATCATGAGCACTGAATACTGAAGATTCAGAAACATGACAAAAGAGTGAGAGTTTTGTTTTAACTTCAGGTAAGATTGGTTCTGATGATCTACATACTAAGAAATCAGGTTGAATCCCAGATGCCATTAGACCCTTGACTGAATGTTGAGTAGGTTTTGTCTTTTGTTCACCTACTACTCCGATTACTGGAACAAGACTAACGTGCAAGAAACAAATATTTTCTCGACCTACTCGGAATTGAAATTGACGAAGTGCTTCAACGAATGGGGCTGATTCAATATCTCCTACAGTACCACCTAATTCAATAACACAAATATCAGGAGTATCGTCACTACCATCTGATGGCGTATGTGCTATTCGTTCGATTCTATCTTGAATCTCATTAGTGATATGTGGAACTACCTGAACGGTTTTCCCCAAATAATCTCCTTTTCTTTCTCTCTCAATAACTGAAGAGTAAACCTTACCAGTAGTCAAATTGTTATCTCGATTTAGTGTAATATCTAGAAATCGTTCATAATTTCCCAAATCAAGATCTACTTCGCCGCCATCATCCAAAACAAAAACTTCACCGTGTTCAAAGGGACTCATAGTTCCGGCATCAGAATTCAAGTAAGGATCTATCTTTATAGCAGTCACACGAAATTCAAGAGATTTCATCAAAACTCCAATGCTACTTGCAGTGACTCCTTTACCAATTCCACTGAGAACGCCCCCCGAGACTACGATGTACTTCATACAATCAACGGGGTTTTCAGCCATCCGCGTTGGCCTATGAACGTTGTCAGAATATTGAGTCAAAAATCGTCTTAGGTTAGTATGAATCATCAAGTATCTAGTCCGATGTCTATAGCCATGGACCGACCAAGTGGACGAGTCCTAGTCACCGGAGCATTAGGCCAAATAGGAACCGAATTGGTAGAAGCATTGCAACAAAAACATGGACATGAGGCAGTGATAGCTACAGATATTCGAAAAGCAGAAGGGTGTCAAATTCTTGATGTAATGGATAAAAAAGAAATTCATAAATTGGTAATTGAACAAGGAATCACTGAAATCTATCATTTAGCAGCATTATTATCTGCTACTGGAGAAAAAAATCCAGAATTATGTTGGAATATCAATGTAATTGGATTAGAAAATGTGATTGAAGCAGCGAAAAAAAATAATGCAAGATTATTTTCCCCATCATCTATTGCTGTTTTTGGTCCAGATTGTCCAAATATTGCTCCTCAAAAAACCCCGCTAAATCCCTCTACAGTTTATGGAAAAACAAAGGTTGTTGGCGAACAATTAGCAATGACTTCTGGGATTGATATGAGAGGGATTCGATATCCAGGTCTAATTTCATACAAAGCGCCTGCTGGTGGAGGAACTACAGATTATGCAGTAGAAATTTTTCACCATGCTCTAAAAAATGGACATTACGAATGTTTTGTTCGAGAAGATACAAAATTGCCAATGATGTATATGGATGATGCAATTCGGGCAACAATAGAGTTGATGGATTACCCCTTAGAACAATTAAGTGATTCAAGAGGAGGATACAATATATCTGGATGTTCGTTTACAGTTGGAGAATTAGTAAAAAGTATTCAACGGCATTTACCTGACTTTAAGTGTACATTCAATCCAGATATTAGGCAAACATATGCAGATTCTTGGCCTGATGAAATTGAAGATGACATAGCTAAGAAAGAATGGGGATGGATTCCAAGATTCAATCTGGATCGAATAGTAGATGAAATGATTACTAATTTAGAAAATTAATCATCATCTTGATTGAGTTCTGATTGCCAATCTGGAGTTTGAGGGTCTTGTTTTGCCCATAGTATATCACCAATCCGAAGTACTGAAATCGCTGATTCTGTAGCTCCAATAAGAGCTTGACGAGTTGTTCGAACAGGTTCTAATATTCCCCTTTCATACATGTCATAGACGCTTCTATCAGTTACATCAAGGCCCAACCAATCATTGTCATTTGATGCTTGGGCAGCAGTAATCTCAAGAATTCTATCTAACCCATCTAATCCAGCATTTTCAGACAAAGCACGAGGGATACATTCCATCGCTGCTGCATATGCCTCAATCGCTAATTGTTCACGGCCCGGAACTGTAGTCGAAAATGATCTCAACCTTCGAGCAAGAGCGATTTGAATTGCACCGCCTCCTGGAAGTATCGATGAATCTTCTACAAGTCCACAAGCTACACCAATTGCATCATCAAATGCTCTCATTGTTTCTTCAAGAATAGATTGAGTAGAACCTCGAATAATCACAGTTTGACCTGACCCTACAGAACCATGAATTCTTACATGATCAACTGACTCCCAACTTTCTTCTTTTACTGATTCAAAATTTCCTAAAGAATCTGAATCTATTCCTCTAGTATCTCGAATAATACTAGCTCCGCAAGCTCTTGCAATTAGTTCCAAATCATCTCTTTCAACTCTGCGATAAGTTACTATTCCTGCCTTACGAAGCATAGGAATTGCATCATCATTGACTCCATCTCTAACAATTAACAAATTGGTTCCGACATCTGCTATTGCTTGTACTCTGTCTTGTAATTCCTTTTTCTGACGTTCAATAAATCGTGCTAACATTCCAGGTTCTGTTATGCGAATTGAAGCATCTAACGACAATTCTTTAGGATCCAATCCGCCATCTAAAATTAATACCTTTCCTGCTGCCAATTTAGCAGGTGTCTGAGAATCAAGACGAGTTTTTCGCATTATAATTCCATCAATTCTTTCTGAATCAGAAACACCCCCTCCCCGAATAGTAATTCTCTTGATATCATTAGGGTCAATCGATTCACGATTCGAACGCTTGTACGCTATCTTAGCAGCGTCAACTGCTAATTCAGAAAGGCTAGTTCGCGTATCTTCGCTTATTTTTCCTGATAAACTCGTTCCTACCACTCGAATAAGGTCATCGACATCTGAAGATCTTGAAATAGATTCAATTTCCGATAAGGCATAGTCTAATGACATCCTGTATCCTTTTGTTAAAACAGATGGATGAATCCCTCGATCAATCCAATCTAACGCATTCAACAACAATTCTGCTGTCAATACAATAGCACTAGTAGTCCCATCGTGTGCCTCTGCATCCTGAGTAGTAGAAGTGTCAATCAGCATTTTTGCAGTAGGATGTTCGACCTTTGCAGCTTCCAAAACAGTAACTCCATCATTGGTTACTTGTACATCACCTACATCAGAAATCAACATTTTATCTAGACCAAGCGGGCCTAACGTAGACCTAACCGCATTGGCTAGAGCAAGGGCTGCTTTGACATTATTTCGAAATGCAGTGTTTCCTTGCTCTCGCTCAGTATCCTGAAGGATTCTCTCGTGCTCCCTACTAGCCATGGATAGACAAGCGACCGGGGTGTTCCACTTGAACCCAATGTGCTAACTTGATTTGAGAAATCTAAGGTTTTACGAATATTGATATATGGTAGGTACTATCGCACATTACAACTCGAGGTTGTATAGTGGTGATTTTATGAGCGAAGAATGGGAAGATAGTTTGATTGATCAACTACTTTCTATGTTCAATCAACTTGGAATGGAGATGACGAGAGATCAATTAATGGGTCTAATGAATCAAATTCGTGGTCAATTTGAAGGAATGGGAATTGATATGGAAAAATTAGAATCCGGCGATATTGCAATAGATGCTCAAGCAAACATGGATGCTTTAGCAAAGGCAATTGGCTCTATGATGAGTAACGGAGGAGAAATAGGAGATCTTTTGGGAACAATGGGATTCAAAGTTGATGTTCAACCAAAGACAGTAACCGTTGAAACCCCTACTCAAAATAAAAATAATGACTCAGAATTAGGAGAAGAGTTAGAGGTAGATATTCATATTTGGAACTCAAAAATGCACATTACAATTGATTTAACTCACGACAATGTAGAAAATGATAATTTGGATTTGACACTTACCGATGGCGGCACTATCTTACAAATTATCAAAGAGAATCAATTACGACCATTTCGAAAACTAGATCTTGAAAGAGTCGCAAAAGAAGTGATTTCATGGGATTTGAATAATGGTATTTTAGATATTGAATTAAGCATTGATGGAAATATCGAAATTGAATAATGGAGGAATAAAAAATGAGTGGACCTGTAATTGGAATAGACCTAGGAACGACAAACAGTTGTGTAGCTACCTTAGAAGGTGGGCAGCCAGTAGTGATTGCAAATTCTGAGGGGGCAAGAACCACTCCGAGTGTAGTTGCTTTTACTAAAGAAAATGAAAGATTAGTTGGTGTTACTGCAAAAAGACAAGCTGTAACAAATTCTGAAAAAACCGTATTATCAGTAAAAAGAGAAATGGGCACTGATTGGTCTCAAAAAATTGATGATGAAACCTATACTCCTCAAGAGATTTCTGCATTTATTTTACAGAAATTGAAAGCAGATGCTGAAGATTATCTTGGGAAAGAAGTCAAACAAGCAGTAATTACTTGCCCAGCTTATTTCAGTGATGCACAACGAAAAGCAACTAAAGATGCAGGCAGAATTGCGGGACTAGATGTTCTAAGAATCATCAATGAGCCTACTGCTGCTGCTCTTGCTTATGGTGTAGACAAAGATGATGATCAAACTATACTCGTATACGACTTAGGTGGAGGAACTTTTGATGTTTCCGTCCTAGAAATTTACCAAGTTGATGGCCAACCACAAATCGAAGTTAAAGCAACATCTGGAGATAATCGTCTAGGTGGAGATGACTTTGATCATAAAATCGTTGACTATCTTGTTTCAGAATTTAAGAAGAATACTGGAATTGATTTAGAAAAAGATTTGCAAGCAATGAGTCGGATTCGAGAAGCAGCTGAAAAAGCGAAGATAGAGTTATCTCAAACGCAATCTGCGAATGTCAATCTACCATTTATTACAATGAGAGATGGACAACCAGAACATCTGGATATTTCTATTACTCGTGCTAAATTCGAAGATTTGGTTTCAGATTTAATTAAACGAACAATGAAGCCAACAAGACAAGCAATGAAGGATGCTGGATTGAATAAAGGAGAAGTTGACAAAGTAATTTTAGTTGGTGGATCTACAAGAATTCCTGCAGTTCAAACTGCTATTGAAAACGAAGTAGGTAAAGCTCCATTCAAAGGAATCAATCCTGATGAAGCAGTCGCAGTAGGTGCGGCCCTTCAAGCAGGAATCATCGTCGGAGATGAGGGTGTAACCGACGTTCTACTTCTTGATGTAACTCCTCTAACACTTGGAATCGAAACTTTGGGCGGTGTAACTACCACCATGATCGAGCGGAATACAACTATCCCGAGCAAACGCTCCGAAGTTTTTAGCACAGCAGCAGATAATCAACCGGCAGTAGAAATACACGTTCTTCAAGGTGAAAGAGAGTTTGCTAAAGACAATATCACTCTCGGTATGTTTCATCTCACAGGTATTCCAGCTGCAAGAAGAGGTATTCCTCAAATTGAAGTTACCTTTG
>DAPV01000093.1 GCA_002502625.1 Euryarchaeota archaeon UBA125 | reverse complement strand
TTCTGCTGGCATACCAAATGAGTCATATCCCATTGGATATAGGACATTAAATCCAGTCAAGCGTCGGAAGCGAGCCATACTATCTCCAATACTGTAGTTTCTCACATGACCCATATGCATGTGTCCAGATGGATAAGGAAACATTTCTAGGCAGTAGAATTTCGGCCGACTGCTATCAACCTCTGAATGAAAAACTTCCTTTTCGCTCCAAATTTTTTGCCATTTTATTTCAATATCTTCGGGTTTATATTCGCTCACTACATCACCCCCCCGACATCCTATCGATTGAGACCTAGTTCTTCAAATCGGTGGGATTTACCTCACCTATCTTGAGGGAAGTCAGTACTTTCCAACAAGAAGATAGCCTCTCTTGTTAAACGATATCTGTATCTTAATCCAACTTTATCTCTTTCAATGAGGCCATATCCTTCTAAGGTTTTGAGATGATGACTAATCAACTGTTGACTACTTTCTAGTCTATCCGAGAGTTCTTTTTGACTCAAATTAACAATATCATTTCCTGTAGCGTCTAATAGGTTCAGAATTCTTCCTTGTAGTGAATTTGGATCAGGAGTAAGGAGTGGGACTGGAAGATTTTCTCCATCTAGTAATTGGTCTACCGTTGATGGATAATATCTCATCATCCTTCCATCTCTTCTTCTCCATAGCAATTCTTGATCTTCCAATACTTTCAGATGGTGAGCAAGTTGTCCGTTACTCATTTTCAAAGCTCCAAGAAGTGCACGGAAATGAACTCCTGGATTTGCAACTAGATATCCTACAACACGACCACGTTGAAATTCTCCGTCGTAATCACGTCTTCTTACCATCCCAATTAGTGCCAGCCCACCATTTAATGCGGCAATACGAATCCATTCCGTATTCAGGACGAAAACTAAACAAAGTGATAGTAATGAAGTAGAAACAACAACTGCAGTAGCTGGAATCACTAGTTCAACAATATTGTCTGTAGATTCGCTTTCAACTTCTGATGTAACAACAACATCATTTTCAGGAGTCCATTGATCTATTACTTCATGTACAATAAAACCACTATTCCATTCTGAGCAATGTTCAGGAATATCTGAATTTCCGATATAGGTGCGGTATCCACCTTGATCTCCTGTTACTGGATTCAAAGTAACATCATCCGAACCAACAAGAACAGTTTCATCTCCAGTAGGGGTAGTAAGTATCCAACACCCTCCAGTGTCCGTTCTAACATGATTCCAGGTTCCTTCTAAGAGTGTGTAGATTCTCAATTCCTCTTGATTCTCCGTTTGAACATCTTCATCATTTGATTCAATTGTTTCTTCGGAAGATGAATCTTCATTATCTAACATAGCGATATTATGTGTATATTCTATTTCCAGTGGGGGATATGATCGAAGATTGAATTGAATAAAGTGAGTTCCAGCCACACTCTCATCATTCAAGAGAAGTTCAATTGGTAGATTTAGAATATTAATTGAATCACCAGTTTTCAATGTCGAATATGAATCAAAAATATCACAAGCAGTTGTAGATGATGATGTAGCAGAACCATCATTTCTCATTACATTAGATCTAATTACACAATCGTCTTGCCACATTAGTGTAAAATCTTCATTCCCAACATTTGTAACTGAAAGATCTACTATTATTCCATTTTCAGTTTCTTCGAGAGTATCTATTATGAAGTCGATATTATCTGTTGATTGAAGATTTGCTCTACATTGTTTTGCTGCCAATCCATCTTGAATTTCAAAGGGCAAGAATGATGACATTCCTTGATTTGAAATCTTAATTATGGCAACCATTTGACTTCCATGCCATCCACATCCTTCATCGTAGGATGCTGAAATACTAGTATCATGGAGAGAAATTGTTGAAGATGGTTGTATTTTCATGGTTTCAATTTGCCCTAGACAATCACCATTATTCCATGCATCATCATGGATCAAAGCTCCCATTTCATTCACGATATATATCGAAGATGGGCAACTAATGTCGTATTCAATAGTTTTAGCAATTAACCCATCATTCCGAATAGATATATCGAAATCAATTTCAGTACCTGTAGGTGCAACTCCATCTCTAAGAGATATTGAGTTAACAATAACAGAAAGTCCGGAAGTATCTTCGAATGTTCCAATTACATGATTCCAATCTTTGCTTGTAGCATCTTCTTTGTATCCCATCATCCAAATTGATGAAGAGAGGATACCGCTTACATCTATTTCAGAAAGAGAATATGAAATCCATCCTAAATGATGGCTTTCGCCTGCTGGAATAGTAGCACCATTTCCACATCCTAAGTTAGACAGGGAAGTTGGTTGATTTGTGATTGACCATAGAACATCGCATGATTCTAATCCTGTAATTGTGACATCTTCTAATCCTGAGTTGTATATTTTTGCTCCCATTATCAATACATCATTCGATGTACTAGTCTCAGAATTCATAGAAAAGGGAGCGAAATCAGCTTCAAAGTATAGATTAGAGGGCAGATTCAGCGGATGTTTCAGATTAATTTCAATCTCTGAAGGAATAGTCTCAATTCCTCCAATTATATGGATAATGTAAACCCCTTCAGGAAGAATTTCATCACCATCTGTCCAATCATAACTTATCTCCCCAACATCTAAAATTTCTGCTGGAGTTAGAGTTTCTCCACGTTTTTGGTTAGGACAAAGACGATGATCTTCTAGATCGTATACAATTTCGCTATTTTGATTAATGATTTGGAAAGTTGCCATACAACTTGGATTAATTTCAATAGATACATCATCTAAACCGGTATTTTTAATTGAAATTTGAAAAGTAGAAGTCGTTCCAGCAAAATAGTATAATCCATCATGTGGTTCTAGCCCCTCAGTCTGAGTAATTACCTCTTGTTGTGTTTCACCTTGGACACTCCCAATTAATGTAAAAATAAGGGTCAGGGCCAAAATAAGGGAATGCTGACGCTGGCCCATGTCATACCCTTGTCATTCGTCATGTATCAACTGATTGGTACAGACATATTGTATCATAAACGCATATATCCCGCGTCTATCTGAAAAGAACATGCTCAAACCGGGAGAATTCGATCGTTCTGTTGATGAAAGTGGGATAGAAATTTGGATTACACAAATGGGCGGATATATGAACATGAATACGGCCTTTATCGATAGAGAAAATGATATCGTAGCGATTGTAGATCCTTTTGATTCTCGTCGTTGGGTTGAAGCCTTAGAAGAAGAAGGCCTCCGCCCAACCCATCTTCTCTATACACACACACATCGAGATCATGCTGCAGGTTTCCCTCAAATGAAACGTTTAATTCCAGATTTAGAAGTATGGGGTCACGTTGAATGTAATCATCCTGGACTTCTAGCGCACGTGGTCTTTAGAAAGGTAGAATTTACTAATTTATGGAATCATGCTCCTCAGACAGAAGAAATTTGGAATCAAGGTAATATTTCTCTTACTGTTACTCATTCTCCTGGACATGCACCCGGTCACGTAACTCTCCATGGTCATGGAGTGTATCATGCAGGTGATTTGTTATTCACATATGCATGTGGTAGAGATGATTTACCAGGCAGTGATCCTATAGCTTTGTTGCATAGTTTAGCATATGCAAAGGGTCAATTGAAGCAGTTGCCACAAGATTGGCGTTTAATTCCAGGCCATAGATATGATTGGATAGATGGATCAACACCTGATTGGGTTTCTATTTCCGATTGTCTTGAGTATAATTATGCCCTTAATTCTCCAAACTTAATTCAATTTGAATAAATTAAAGATCTTCTAGAGATGGAATTGAAGCCAGAGCTTCAGCAGCCTCTTGTTCTTGGTGAATTTGCCATTGAGGTTTTTCTTCCCAGCCTAATTCCTTTGCTTTTTCAAAATCTCCTTGCTGCGCATAATGTTCTGCCCATGCAGATCTTCTATCTTCTTCTTCGCTAAATGCCTCTTCTTGAGCTTGCAATCTTTTCTGTTCACCAACATATCTTCGTTTAGCTGCCTGTCGAGATACCATTGCCATGAGAATCGCTGCTAGTAAAATAGCAACAATACCTACAATTCCTAATGTTGCAATTTGAACAAAGTTAGTTCCTTCTTGTTGAGATTCTTCATCCAAGATTTCTATAATCGCACATGTAGCTCCGAATTCAAATTGTTCTGGATCAAATGGACAAGAATCACTTAGATCTGAAGTCCCATCATCATCAGAATCTAGACATCCAAGCCTATCTTTCCAAGATGTTCCTGGTTGAGATTTACAATCATCCGCTTCAAATGCATCCTTAGTAGTGTTATCTCCATATCCATCTTTGTCAATATCGATAAATTGAGAGGGGATTATTGGGAATGCATCAGGATTTGTTCCTGATTGATTATCTCCATATCCATCTCCATCAATATCACTCCATTGAGTTGAATCATTAGGAAAAGCATCTCCATATTGTTCTCGATGAAGGACCTGAATTGATGTATTTCCGTGTGTGTTATTGACTGTTGCAGTGAAATTCGTATATCCATAATTGTCACCAACCCCATCTAAATCATTATCTTCCCATTGAAGATTATCGTTAGGGAAGGAATCAATACTATCTGCAAATCCATCCCCATCAGCATCGGGACATCCTAGTATTCCATTTTCGGTTGATGTCCCAGGGAAATTTGGACAATCATCCATATTCGGCCCTATCTGATCGGGGTATCCATCGTTATCGATATCAGTCCATGCAAACCCATCATCTGGAAAAGGGTCTTCGATATCTGCTGTTCCATCATTATCTGAATCAGGGCAACCTCGAACATTTGGATCAGTTAAGGTACCATATTCTAGGGGGCAAATATCTGCTTCGGTTCCATCTAGATTATCGCCATATCCATCCGAATCTGTATCTCTCCATTGGGTTGGATCAGATGGGTACCAATCTCCATTATCTCCACTAGGTACATCACCATATCCATCACCATCAGAATCAACACATTGGACTCCGTCATTGATGAAAAGATCAGGGTTAGAGCCATTCATATTTTCTCCACAACCATCTCCATCTCTATCTGCCCATTGAGAAGGGTCATCTGGAAAAGCATCAAACGAATCTGCATATGTATCTCCATCTCTATCTGGACATCCAAAATGTTCCAAATCATCCATTACTTCTGTTGTGGCATTATACACAGATGCCCACAAACTAGTACCATACTGTCCACATTTATCTGCCTGAAATCCACTAGAGTTGTCTCCATATCCATCACCATCTGCATCCAACCATTGACTCGCTTCGTTCGGAAATGCATCTGCAATTCCAGTTGGAGATGCCGGGAATTCAGCCGTTGCATCTGACCATCCATCGCCATCAGAATCAGGACACCCTAAACGATCCCAGATAGAATTTCCAGGAACACCCAAACATCCATCTGAATTTGATGAAAAGGGTTGATCTCCAACCCAGTCTTCATCATCATCTGACCAATGTTCAGGATCGAGAGGGAATACGTCTACATCTGTAATTTGAATCGGTGTCATGGTTGTAATCAGTTGACCTGGCCATGAAGAAGGCCGAGTATTGTATGATGATCCATGGTTTGGATTGTAATAATTATCACCATATCCATCACCATCTGAATCATTCCATTGAGTAGGATTTTGTGGAAGATAGTCTACAGCCCCATAAGCAGGAGGACTTCTAGAATCTGCAGTATTATCTGGATATCCATCTCCATCTTCATCAGCCCATTGATAATAATCGGTTGGATAATCATCGCCAGCATCTGACCAACCATCACCATCATTGTCTACACATCCGAAGAGATCTTGAGTAGATGTTCCTGGAGTATTGATACAGCCATCAGGTTCATTTCCACCTGGATTATCTCCATATCCATCTCCATCAGCATCATCCCATTGCGTCCCATCTTCTGGAAATGCATCATCTGGATTTAGAACTCCATCCCCATCGATATCAGGGTCTACAATCCAGTGAAATATGCCTTCATCGTTTCTTCCATGTGCAGAAATGATGTAATTACCATCAGGGTGCCAATCAATTCCATTTACTTGACCGCAATTATTGCCTCCACCACTACTATTGCAACTACCTGGACGTGGGGCGCTCAAGGTGTCCAATTTTGTTCCAGTTCTTGCATCAAAAATATGGATAGAAGCCCCATCTGCTTGATAGTAGGAATGACTGAATGCTATTTGAGAAGAATCAGGGGACCATGCAGTATCGAGACAAGATGTAGAAGTTGTGTAAGAAAAGATTTGACTTCCATTGAGTGCATGATAAACACGTGCCCTTGCGTTACTCCCTCCCCAACCTTCACAGATAGATACCATATTGCCATCAGGTGACCAAGCTACTGCATTCATGTAACTAAAATTCGGAGTAACTGTGCGGAACAATGTATGATTATTTACATAATAAATGTAGAAATTTTCGTACCCTCCAATCAATAAAAATTCACCGTCAGGGCTGAAATCTATTGAGTAAAAGTAGTCGGATGAACCTGGACTAAAATCAGCAATCTCTACACCGGTAGTTGAATTGAAAATTTGTACTTGTCCATTTCCATTATTTCCGTCTTGATATCCAACAGCTACAATCATTGATCCATCAGGAGAAAACTCGATTTCTCCGGCAACTTCCCCATCTGTATCTATGGTAAAATCTAGACTTCCATTGTAAGTATGATAGATTCTTATTTCTTCGTCCGTAGTAAGTATTGCAAATCTTTCTCCATCAGGTGACCACGCAATATCTGCAGTTAACACGTCATTGTTCAAAGACACGGTTCTAGCAGTATTTCTGGTAGATGAATCCATTACTCTAACAATTGTACTATCTTGACCATTCCATCCTTGACCTGGATCGTTCATCGCTTGGAGATAGAAGGTTCCATTTCCTGGCATGAATAGAACTGCCGACATATCTTCACTTGATGGAACAAATGCATCCTGTAGATATCCTCCGTTACTCATTACTAGAGGGTCATTCAAATCACTGGTTCCATCACCATCATAATCGGGACACCCTTGTCTATCTATAGTGCTATTTCCAAATGAATTTGGGCAATCGTCTAAACCGTCTACAACCCCATCTCCATCAACGTCAGTTTGACCTGTGGCAGATACTAAAGGAGCAAAAAGACATGATATCATCAACAAAGTCCCGAGGATAGCAACGGACTGATGTCCAAACCGAGCCATGTTACCGGGGAGGTTTCCAAGAATAAACGATTTTGGTCGTTTTGCATCATTATTTCTCTTCTTTGAATAGCACTTTTCCGAATCTTTCAATTTAACCAACTGTTTACTGGGACTATGGAGGTCGAGCCAGATAGGGTGAATGTCCCGGTCGAAGATAGAATTTTACTCCATCTTATGGAGAATGATGATCAAGCAGATCGTCATACAGTAAATGCTTCAGTCACTCGTAACGGAATTGCAGATGCTTGTGCATTACATCCTCCAAATGTCAGTCGTTCCATGAGAAATTTAGATCGTCGTCAATTGGTTACAGTTTTGACAAGAAATGTTCATGACGATACTAGAAGGCAGAGAACTTGGCAACTAACAGAAGATGGACGTTCTGTAGCAAAACAAAGAGTAGAAAATTTATCTTCTATTCGAGTGTCCATCCGTGATCAAGAAGGAACAATGTTGACTGTTAGAGCAGATCAAGCTGCAGAGAGAATAGATGCTCAGATGACCCTTCTTCAGGTTTTAATGCATGCCCAACATGAGGGAGTACTACACTACGGAGATATTCGTTTTGGTTCTGTTAGACCACCTTCAAACAACCCGTCTTCAATTACTTTACTAAAAGGAGCCCATTCTACATACCACGTACGCCCCCCAAGTATTCGTAGAATACATGGTAGAGAAACTGAATTAGAATCATTGGATAAATGGTTTGATGGTAAAGCTGCTGGAATGCTTATTCATGGAATTGCAGGTACTGGAAAAACCACTTTAATTTCTCATTGGACCCAATCTTTGCTTGATAGGATACCTAGCTTAAGATTGATGTTCTATCCTTGTCATCCTTGGGATTCGCCTTTAGGATTATCAATTAGTCTTCTACATAGATTGGGGGTAGAATCTAGGACAGAAGGTCGTTGGGACCCTCATGACCTTCTTGAAACACTACCTAAATCACCTGGAGCAGCATTCGATATTGACTTGTTTCGTCGTCGTTTAATAGAATACTTAACAGACCCAATGGCTCTACGTGAACGTATTTTTACAGATCATGAATCAACCTCAGAAGTCCCCCCATATATCTTGTTAGTCATTGATGATGCTCATCATTTAGCAGAATCAGGTCAACATTTGTTTGGAGCATTACTACAAGTTGCAGAAGTTACTCCATTGCGTTTACTCTTTGTATCTCGTACTAGCATGTCATTTTATGATCGAAGAGATGTTCTAACTAGAGGTAAGATGGAAGAACTTCAAGTTTCAGGACTTAGTGTTGAAGTTGTTAGAGATTGGTTGAATAGAATAGATGCTCCCAAAGGAGCAGATGCAGCCTCTATTCATCGATTAACTGGAGGACATCCATTAGCATTGGAATTACTAGAGATTTATGGAAAAGTAGTTCATGAAGATTGGCTTAGATTTTTAGATGAAGAAATTTTAGACGTTTTACCCAAAGAAGAACGGATAATTCTCGACATATTAGCGAGCGTTGACCGTCCAATTTCATGGGATGAATTAGGTAAAGCGGCAGGAGTAGAGTCCTCTCCTCCTTCAGCGTTAATTGAATCAGGATTGATTGTTGAATTAGAGGATGGCATGTGGCTACACGATGCAATGAGAGAGAGATTAAGGCGAGATATTGGAGCTATGAGTCAAGCCTCAGAACGAATTAATGGTAACTAACTCATATGACTGTTTAGCCAAGCGTCCATTCCAGCTTTAGGAAGAGCACCTGTTTGGTTAGCTACTGGTTCTCCATTGTGGAATAGAAGGAGAAACGGAATACCTCTAACGCCGTATTTACCTGGAGCTAATGAGTTAACATCAGTATTCACTTTGGCTATGGTAATCTCTCTTTCTTCAGCAATTTGGCTAAGTACAGGGGCGATTGCTCTACAAGGGCCACACCACGGTGCCCAAAAATCTACCAATACCCATTCTGCACTCTTAGTCACTACGTCAAAATCCGAATCTCCGGCATCTACAATCTGTCCCATCGTATCACTCGCATCATTGGTATTTCCTACATGCCTATCAATATATGGCCGTCACCATAATTTTAGTTCGCGTAAGGGAAATGAACCTAGTCTTTCTCCGAGGCATGTAAATATGCGAATCACACCAAGTATCCTTACTGCCGATTTCACTCGTTTAGGAGAGACTCTCGAATCTGCAATTAGTTCAGGAATTGACTGGATTCATCTGGATGTTATGGATGGAAATTGGGTAGTCAACAGAACTATCACATTTGGTCCTGCTTTAATTCGAAGCATACGTGAAAAGGTAGGGTCAGAGGTTTTTCTCGATTGCCATCTAATGGTTACCAATGCAGAAGAAACCTGGAAGCAATATGTTGACGCAGGAGTTGATTTAGTCATTGCTCATATTGAAGCGATAGAAGATCCAAGTGCTTTAATTTCTGATCTTCATTCTGCAGGAGTTCAAGCAGGACTCGTATTGAATCCTGATACCGATGCATCAACGATTCTTCCGTATTTATCAAGTCTTGATCTAGTACTAATTATGTCTGTAGTTCCTGGAAAAGGTGGACAATCCTTCATGCCTGAAGTAGAGGAAAAGGTCAGAACCTTCCGTTTAGCTATTGATGAGCAAAGAGAGAATGGTGGGAGAAATACGATGCTGATGATTGACGGGGGAATCAAATCTCATAATGCGAAATTAGTTGCAGACTGGGGTATTGATATTGCTGTAGTTGGGAGTGGTTTAATTAATTCCAAAGGTACAATATCAGAAAATTTAGATGAAATATTTACTTCTATAAACGAATAAATTTCTTCAATGTACTTTTAGAAAATTACGAGCATTGAAATTAGACCACATATAGGGTAAACTATGGTGTCCACTGACTGGGTGACTTCACAGATTTTGGAAGTGGTTCCAGATGCAGAAGTAGAAGTAGTCGATCTTAATGGAACTGGTGACCATTTTCATGTTCGTGTGATTTCTGTTTCTTTTGATGGAATGAGACCATTACAACGTCAGAAACCTATCTTGAATCTCTTCAAACCACATATTTCCTCTGGTGATGTTCATGCATTAGATCTAAAATGCATGACTCCAGAACAAGCTGCTCTAGCAGGAGATACTACATTTCATCCACATGGAGACGAAAGTCCCTTTTTCGGAGTGCATATCCGAAGACCAGAAAAGGAGTGAAAATATGACAGAATTTAATTGGACACCAGATGAATTACAGGCAATAATCGACGAACACATCCTTGTTCTGTTTATGAAAGGCACACCGGAGGCTCCTCAATGTGGCTTCTCAAATCGTGCTTCTCAGGTCCTCAGCCAACTTTCTCATCCATATGCTTCTGTAAATGTGTTAAGTGATCGGATTGCAATTCCATCTGTTTGTCAGTGGTCAGATTTCCCAACTATGCCCCAAGTATTCGTGGGAGGAGAGTTGATTGGTGGTTCGGACATTGCTCTTGAGATGTTACAAAGTGGTGAATTAAAATCGATGTTAGTTGAGGCACGCGAAGCACGTGGAATGTCAAGTGAGTGGACTCCAGAGTCCTAACTGGCGATAATATGCCCTCGATTCTTTGGATTACACATCGCGATATTTCTTCCGATCTTACACGCACATCAAGATTAGGAATATCAAAGGAATTGGAAAAAAGAGGCCATTCCATAATTTGGATGTCTCCTACTAAATCGATAGGACACTTTGTTTTCCGTTCTAAACGATTAGGATTTGGCCATAAGTCATTTACTAGAAGTATTCGTGAGTCTATACCAACAATCGAATCTCCCGATATTGCTATTGTTGAATGGACTGCAATTGAAGGAGCTTATCAGGAACTTCATCAGCGCTCAATTCCTTGGATAATTATGGATAGAAGCCCCCCAACTAGTCGTGGAATCGCTGGAATAATACAACAACGCCAATATCTGAAAGCCTGGAAGATAGCTAGAAAATTTTCAATCGGTGCGGCAATTAAATCGAAATTTCATATTAATTCTACAATTGATATTCCCTATGTTATTGTCCCTGGAGGTGTTGATTGTTCTACTTTTGATTTCGTTCGAAAGGTTAGATCTACACCGAATTTGATGTATCTTGGTTCAATTTCTAAAGTGAGAGAATTAGAAAGATTAGTTCACATGGGACTTGAAATTAGATTTGTAGGTTCTGGTGATGCAGTAGACCGATTAAGATCTCTTGGCGCGACAATTGATGATCCTTGTTCTAGTAAAGAGGTCCCTTTCATTTTATCAGAAGCAGATATTGGATTACTTCACTTGCCCAATAGATCGGAATGGAGGGGGGCATCTCCGCTGAAAGTTAGTGAATATGCTGCTGCTGGAATGTGTGTAATTAGTTCTGATGTGTCTGGTTTGTCAGATTTTAAGGATGAGGAATGGCTAACTTTGGTTCCTCTTGGTGATGATTCTAGCTTCCTTTCAGCAACTCATGATTTGATTCAATCAGGGATGGATGAAATTCGAAGAAAAGGGGAATTAGCTAAGAAATGGGCAAATAAAAATAGAGACTGGTCAGTATGTGTAAATGATCTTGAAAAATTCATTTTCGATTCTATGAGTTGATTTCAATAATTTCATTATAAATCGTCTCCCATCTTTTTTTATCGCTTTCAGAATCTAATTCGCTTACATCATTTCTAGAGTTTTTTGACATTATTTTCCAACCTTCTATATCTTTCATCTGTTTTTTTATTTCTTGTTTCCAAGTCTGAATATTTCTTTCACTAACCACAATTCCTCCTTGATTAATGAAAGATGAACAAGCTTTTGAAACAATAGCTGGAAGTCCAGATGCGAGTGCATCGATTAGCGAAAGTGGCATACCTTCATGTTCTGAAGGCATTAACAAAAATCCTGCCTTATTCATCAGTTTATCTAATTCAGAATCTTCAACCCATCCTTCAGCTATTATTCCGTTTTTATTCCTTAATTTTGGATGTAAATCTTGTTCATTTGTTCCTACTAAATGTAGATAGATATCATGTCCTTCCTCTCTTAGTTGTTGAACTGCATTAATTGCTAAAGAATGCCCCTTTACTGAACTGGGACGACCTACCAATAGTAGCATCTTGATATCTCGTTGTTTGGTAGAAGTCGGAATTAATCCTCGTCGATATGGATTTGGAACAACTTTGACTTCTTTTCTCAGTTTTTTTTCTAACCATTCTTTCCAATATTCAGTTAGTGTAACTGGATATACATAATCTAGATTTAGTATCCGTGAGATATCTCTACCAATCCATCCCTTTCCAAACTTTTCAAATGCTCCAGAGTGTAGATGAACGATGGTTGGAATTTTTTGCTTACTTGCCCTTTGGATAATTTTTCTCTTTCTATACCATGAAAATCGAGTAGCAGTATGAACATGAATTAAATCTGGTTTTTCTTTTATTTTTTGAACAAATTCTCTTTTTGCACGATTCCATGCCATAATAATTGACCTTATCCCACCATCAGCATGGCTTACGACAACATCTGAATCCCAGTTAGTTGGTGGATTATTGTGTAAGCGTTGAATTGTTCGCCCCATCCCCCCTCTGGTCTGTGCCGGACCAACATGCAAAACCGTCTTTCTCACGCTCACCGCAGCCGGTGGCTAATCAAAGGTATTGGGGAAATTGCTACTTCAGCACGTAGAACAACATGGGGAATGAAAACCTCTAGCCATAACGAAGAGTAATGCTAAACATTCTAGCCTTAATTCAGATCTCCTTTGGACTCATAGGGGTTTCACCATTTCTTTTTTATTGGATTAAAATGAAGAATCTGTCTAAACAGCCAATGAAAATACCTCCTGAACCAGAAATTTGGCCATCATTAACAATTGTTCTTCCTGTAAGGAATGAGGAAATAGTATTGAAGAAAAAATTACAGAATTTGGAATATCAAGAATACCCTATTGATAAAATTGAATTAATTGTCATAGATTCTAATTCTTCTGATTCAACCTTAGAGATTCTTGATCAATGGAATTCTTCTAGAAAATCAAAATTTACCCTATCTACTATTATTATGGATGAACACCTTGGTAAATCCGCTGCCATAAATCGAATTTTAGAAGAAAATTTTGAATCTGATGCTATGGTAATCACTGATGCTGATGCGTTATTGGCTCCTAATTCGTTGAAAAGAATTGGAAGATGGCTCTCTGAAGAAAAGATAGGTGCTGTTTGCGGCTCTCAACAAATAATTGAAACAGAATCAACTGAACATTTTCTCAATGAAAAATCGTATAGGTCATTTTACCATGATTTACGAATTGGAGAAAGCTCCCAATCATCTACCCCTATATTTGAAGGGTCTTTAGCCGCATATCGAAATTGTTTGATTGAGGGGAAACAAATAGATTCGACATATAATGCAGATGATTCTCAACTTGCAATCCTCATTCATAGAGAAGGTGGGCGTTCAATAATGGATCAAGAATTACAATTTTTTGAATCATTACCTAGTTCTAGACAAAGTGCAAAGAGCAGAAGAATACGTAGAGCAAGTGGACTTGTTCATCTTTTTACACGAAATAGTGCTAAAGAATTCGATTCCAATTTTTCAACTATTTTTAGAAATGAAGCTTGGGCCCATCTTTTCATGCCCTTTTTCGTGTTTTTTTCGGTAGTATCAATGCTTTGTCATATTATTTATTCAACCTATTTGTTGATATTTGAAATCAATTTTGACATTTATCATATTTTTTTACTATTAATTGATTCACTATTTTTCTTGTGTTTATTATTCGGAAATCAAATCCAATTAGGGCGTATTTTAAGATCTTTTTTGATTGCTCAATATACCCTATTATTAGCTAATACTCAGATGTATCTGGGTAAAGATTACAGATATTGGAATCAAGATATAGAATCAAGAATTTCGATTATTCAAGATTTAGAATAAGAAAGGGTTTGGTTCCTGGAAAGGGCCACAATGTGGCCGATTCCAGAAACCAAGAACTAATTTGTTGCCTCAATGGCTATGTAATACGATTGCTAAACTTAAGCGACAGTAACGGAGTTAGTACCAGATAGTACCTGTCCGTTGTACTGGATTGTGATGCTCAAGTCACAGGAGTCAGTGCATAGGTCTGCTCCGTTTTCCTTGATGTATACAATCTCGTCTGATTCCCACTGGGTGTCAGAATCGCCGGTCTGCTGGATTAAGCAGTCAGCGCCGTCAGCGTTGGTTGCGATCTCGCAGGTGTAAACTGAGTCGCCCTTCTCTAGCTTGAAGCTAAGGAAAGCCCAGTTTAGGTTCTCATCTGCGTAGGTCCACGACATCCTGATCATGGTGTCGTCGGTTTCACCTGAAAGGAACGCCGATGCATCTTCTGCACCGAAGTTGTTCAGGCTACCTGCTTCTGGTTGGTCGCTCGCCAGACTGTTAGCCCAGACGTATAGTACGCCTGCTAGTACCACTGTAATTGCAACCATTAGAATGGTTGCGATAACAGGGCTTACAGCCTCATCGTTCTTGTTTTCCATGTTTGTGTTCATGTTTTTGTCCTTCTGCCCCGACTCAAGGAAGGGGCATTCTCCCCATACCCCTCATTGATATTAATGTGTCTGCCGTAATGCATACCTATAATGTCGATTTAGAATGCATTTGCGTGTAACGTTTTTGACTCATTTTTACCCACTTTTTTGATGAAAAATAACTTTTTGTAAAAACGCATTTCGACCAAATTATTGGAGCATTTTATTTGTAACAAGAAAAAAGCCCTCCGGTGAATGAAATTAGGTGTACAGGGCAGAAGGACAGCGTGAGGGGATGGGATGCACTCAACGAAACCTCAGGTCCCTGTACACATTCTGATGGTCACAGGGGGGGTATAATGGTTTCAGTTCTATTTTTTATGGAACTGTTAAGATTTCAGGGCCACCTTCAGTAATGTAAACAGTATGTTCGCATTGGCCAACCATTCCTCCGTCTGCGCATTTTAGGGCAGCATAAGTCTCAACAAATCTGATAGACTCTAACTTTTTGATTAAAGCATTCCACTTTCTTACATGACTTTCTTCATCATCATCTGGAAATGGCTTTTCCAGAAGAGGAAATGCCCATCTTTCTGCAAATGGGAGTGTATGATATCTTTCTTCAATATATCTCGCCATAGTCGCACCTAAAGGTTTGATCTTCTTTTTCGCTAGAGCTTGTCGAAGATTTACATTCCCTGTAACTCTAAAAATATTAGAAGAGTCATGAGGAGATATATTTTCGACAAGTCCAGAATCTCCTGTTGTATTGAAAGGTTCAATGGCAAAAATTCCTCCTAGAGGCACGTTCCCTTTGTATCCTGGATGGTTCGCTCCACATGCATAACTTGGAACACTTACGCCTGCATGTAAATTGAATTTCTCCAATTGATGTCCACTTAGATTTCTTATTGGCTGAAAACCAGCATCTACTGCAACTTGTTCAGCAGCAGCTCCAATTTCATGCCAAGGAGTTCCTGGATGCATTAATTCAATAGATGCATCACGAGCATCTTTTGAAGCTTTTATTTGATCAGTATGGTTATTTCCATTACCGATTTCAATAGTTATTGCATTGTCTCCAATTGCCCCTTTAACATGCACCCCAATATCGAGTTTCACCAAATCACCCTTTCTAAGAATCATTTCTTCAATGCCATCTGGAGGATTAACTGAATGATTAGTAGTATAATGAGCAGCAATATCGTTTACCGAAAGAGTACAAGGAAATGCAGGGGTCCCTCCATGTCGTCGAATATACCTTTCAGCGGATTCAATAACGCTATGCCATGATTGACCGGCTCCCATAGTAGAAGAGATATGATCAAGAGCCCTTCGAGCAACTGCTCCTGCATTTTTCCATCGTTTTAGATCAGGTCCTTCCATTTTGCCTTCACCTCTAATTTGGATACGATTCCTTCTCTCACTATCTCGAACTTGTGCCCGCCGGATGAAGAAAGGAAAACAGGGCATCGTATCAATGTACTGGGTTTACCTCCCTTACATGTGACATCTATTGTATTCTCTATTGGTAGCCCTAATGGCTTGGCTGCTTCAATACATGAGTATACTGTACTCATTCCAGAAACATTTGCCGAGGTAGCGGTTAATGGACCTACTTTTCGTAGTAAATCATTAGCAATAGGGTGCCCAACAATCCTTATTGCAATTGAATCCCCACCTATTCGTGAATCAAATTGTGTTTTTCCTTTCAGAATACATGTTATGGCTCCTTTAGGAAATAAATTTAGAAAATCTTCTAGATAGTCTGGAATAGTCACAAATTGTTCCATTTGCTCAAAATTAGCAACTGCAATACTCACTATTTTCAAATTATCTCGCTCTTTCATTTTGAATAATCGATCTAAACCAATTTCATGTGGCAGAACCCCTAATGCAGGTAGAGTACTTGTCGGATAGATTACTGGAAAGTAATCTTCAATTTGCTGAATATAGTGTTCTGAAAACATATTCCCTCACAAAGCAAGCCATTGTCCAATATGGAGAGCCGCTATTTTGTTGGCTTCTTCAATATTCGGCGCTCTAACTAGAATCCTTCCGGATGGATATAATGTCATCTCATATTCTCCTTCAAATGTATGGCAAAATTTCGATCGTAATGAGCATGAAAAACCAGATTTTTCAATCCTTTCAACTATTGTTTCGATTGAAATTGTAGGGGGATTTTCAGGCACTATTGTAAATGCGGTATCTCCACTACAAACCTCAATAATGGCCCCTTCCAAATTTTCACCTCATTGTTATTTCTTTGGAGGACCCTTAGGTCCCGATTTAGGTCCTTGTGGAGGTCCAGTCATCGGAGGCCCTTGAGGAGGCCCAGTCATCGGAGGCCCTTGTGGA
>DAPV01000038.1:1987-5771 GCA_002502625.1 Euryarchaeota archaeon UBA125 | reverse complement strand
CATTTGCCGCTGGCAAAATATTTTTTTCAATTTCTTGATCATTTCCTAATGCATCTATTCCTTGTTTCAAACCAATTCGATTTTCCAACCAATATTTACGCATACATGAATTAGCAATATCAAGACTACTAGGGGAAATATTAGATTTAAGTATAATTTCTCTGGGTTTCAAAGTAGAACTAGAAGGACCATTTTCCTTAATATCATTCAAAGTTTCACTAAGATCAAACATCGAACGAAATACTGTTTTAGGAATTGTTCTTTCTTCAAAGCATTCAGGAGAATGATAAATCCGAATGCCTATTCCTTTCTCAACTCCAATTCTACTATTCATAGATACAAATAATGGATCTACTGTAAGTTGATACTTCTTTGGAGTGGAAGTTAATTCAACGCCTAATAATTCATTACCAATAAGCCAAGGAGAATTCACATTCTTTGTAGTTGAAGATTGACGCATAGACTCCAATAACATAGACCCAAATGAGGGGGTTGAACCATGTTCAACCTCTAATTCAATTCCTGAGTCTCCAAATAAAGTACCGTTAGGCGCACCAGAAATAATCAATCTTTCTTCCGCTCTGGTAGCTGCTACATACAATAATCTTCTAGCCTCGGCTTGAACTTGTGATTCATGTAATATTTTGATATAATTCCATACAGATGAGATAGGATCTTTCTGATCTAACCATGGTTTTGGGTGTACACCAAACATCTGAGGAGTTACAATCAATCGATCTTGGTTTTCATGGATCAATCGAGTTTGAGATTGCCCAAATATTCCTGCTAAAATAACAACCTTTGATTGTAGTCCTTTTGACTTGTGTATTGTCATTATTCGAACTCCGCCTGAGGGAGACATATCTTTGGCTGCAGCACCATCTCCATCACGTTCTATCCTCGCAAGACGATCTGCTAATAGAACAATGTCGCCTCCACTTTCTTGTAACGTATTCCTGATAAATTCAACAAAATTCTCAGCGTCAATTCTATCAGAAGCCATAGGATAAGCAAGCAATAAATCACTGTGATCAATCGTCCAATCCAATAATTCAATTATTCTCCCAGAATTTACACGATTATACCATCCTTGAATTAAGGCAGATTGTTGTTCTGTATGGGCAAAATCTACCATTCTTTCAATTAAATTCGCTTCTTTAGGAGAATTTCTTATGAAACGATTGAGTTCATCATCATTCAATCCTACTAATACCGATCTTGCTACCCAAGATGCATGATGACGGTGATGAGGTCGTGCACATAATTGTACAAGGCCCAATAAAGGACGAACAGAAGGACGTGAAAATAGTGCTCCCTCTTTATCGGCTTGTACTGGGATTCCTAATGCACTCAATCCATTCAAAATTGAGGCAAGATAATGCTTACGACTTGGTAATAGTACCATTATGTCACTAGGATCAACAGCAGTACTTTCGATAATATGTTGTTGGTTCCCGGAAGAGAGGCCGATCTTACAATCTGACCCATCTACTAATGCCCTTATTCGTTCTACAATCAGTGAGGATTCCAATTCTTTTTTATTTGCGTTACCGTGTAAAAAAAGATCTATCGGCTGAGTAGGATCATTAGGAACTTGGTTAACAGATAAAGGTCCAATTGGAAGAAGCCATTCAAGTATTCCAGTATTATTTTCCTTTTCAGGACAAGGAGTTAATTGTTGATCTTCTGCATACCAATCAGCATTTGAGAAAGTTTGATGTCGGGGGTTGAATACATCTTTCCACCAACGATCCATAACACGAAGTAAACCTCCAGATGTTCGATAATTAATTGATAATCGAACATGGCCAGATCTACGAAGTGATATTTCATCAGAGGATATTTGATGCACTCCATCAGTACCATCAAATCTAACTTCTGAATTCAATAATTTTCTATTTTCAGAGCTATGCATCGATGCACGAACAAACGAATCATGTAACGCTCTAGGATCTCTACTCCATTCCGTAGTTCTCAGAGGATTCGGTTCCTTGAAAATATCAAGAGTAGAAAGTTCATGGTTATTTATTCGCCTAAGATGTTCAGCAAATCGATGGAAAGTTGATACTTGGGCTTGTCTGAACAAGTAGATACTCTGCTTAATGTCTCCAACATAACAGATTGTAGGTTCCCATTCTAGATTCTGATCTGGTATTAAATCGGATTCTTCTCTTAATCTAGGGCCCCACATTCTAGATAGAAGTCTCCATTGACGGGGATTGATATCTTGTGCTTCATCAAGAATCATCGCTAGATATCTTCGTCGTATTCGTTTCAACAAATCAACACGCTCAATCAAATCTACTAGGGCTTTTTCCGCCTCAGAAGTGGTTGCATATCCCAACGAAGTGGGATCTTCTATGGCTTCTTGAGCAAGTTCTAGAGAACGATCTAAATGTGCATCTGACCAAGGACGATGAATATCGATTTGATCTAGAGATTGAATAATCGGCTCTGAATAGAATGTGCGACATATTTGGGGACATCGAGACAAAAGTAGGTCCCCTGCCAATTCAGAAATATCCTCAAAATCATGTAGTCCTCTGGTTGACTTAAGTTTACGAAGAATACCTGCAGTTGCACGATGAACTATCCATAAATCATTCAGCATAGTTGCTTCTTGAACAAGATTAAATCGACGTCCGTCTGAAATATTTCTTCCAGAGTATGAAGTAGGAATATCAATAATTTGAGGACGAATTGGATAATTTGAGGGCATATGGGTCGGAATTGAATCATCGAGTAAACCTACGATAAATGCTATTTTCCTTTCGAAAAGATGATCTTGTTTTGACCATTCATCTTTCGCTTTAGTTGCAAGGGATTTCAGTTCTTCACTAATTTCTGCATAACCAGAATGGCCTCTTTCCCAATCATCAGTACTAGGTGGTAGATATCCCCTAGGTAGAATAGATGGAGAACCTGTTAATCCATTACCACCATCTGCTCTAGCACCTGTTTGTGAAGATGTGATTCTGAAAAGATGGAATATTCTTACCAATGCCTCCCAACTGTCAGCAGGAGGGGGAAGAGAAAGTGCTTGATCTAAAGCCGCAAGCCTCGTACCTGAGTCAGTATCTTCTATTGCTCCTGCGTTTTCAATTAATTCCAACCATTCTGACAAAGGAGTTTGCAATCGATTCAAAGTCTCAAAAATACGATCTTCATCTAACCAAGATGTAATTTCTCTACGGATTAGATCCGGAGAAACTGAATCAATGGATGGATCAAATAATTGCTCTACAGCGCCATCTAAAAATACCGATCGACTTAGCATTCCTTTCAAAATTCTTCTACAGGTGTAAGTAGACCCTACTGTTTGGGAGACTCTTCTTCTCGCTTCAAAGAATTGATCTAAAATTTCTGAAGGAATTCCCGCGTCTACAGCCTCACCCCTTCTGTTAATGTTGTAAGGAAGTCGCCAAGCAGTGTTTACAGCTAATGTTTCTAGTGAAACACGTTGCGTTTCTGAAAC
This sequence comes from Euryarchaeota archaeon UBA125, assembly GCA_002502625.1. GTDB lineage: Archaea > Thermoplasmatota > Poseidoniia > Poseidoniales > Thalassarchaeaceae > MGIIb-N2. Next base: position 2,296 of record DAPV01000038.1, on the reverse strand, counting down.
CTGTTCATCAGTCACATCAAGACCCAATAAAGCACGATGAGGAGATACTAGGCGAGTGAAAAATGAATCAATTGTACCGATTGGTGCATCTTCTAGAAGCATACGAAATTGATCAGGAAGGCCTTGAACAATTATTCGAGAATCAGCACCATCATCATCTTTTCCAGATGTTGTTCCTTCTCTTAATTCTCCCAAGGCAATTCTAATTCTATGTTTGAGTTCTTCAGCAGCAGCATTGGTGAATGTCAATACAATTACTTCAGTTGGTAGAAGTCCACTCCATTCATTTAGATCTATACGATGAGCATT
>DAPV01000038.1:0-1610 GCA_002502625.1 Euryarchaeota archaeon UBA125 | reverse complement strand
TACTGATGCTCTTTGAATTGGAGTTAGATAGTGTTCTATTACTCGATCAACTATCGTCTTAGTCTTTCCAGTACCTGCACCGGCATCAATTACTAGATGGGAATCTAAATTTAATGCAAGTCTTTGTGCATGATTCAAACCCACTTACCCTCACCTCCAATGCCCGATAGGCCGCAGATATCTGAAACAGAACAATATGAGCAAACTGAAGATGGATTAGGTGCAACTTGACGGTTTCGAGCTGCATTAACTGCTTTGAAAACTGTATTCAAACGATGGTCTAACCATGCCCTAAATCCTGATTGTTCTGGGGAAGTAGATGTACTAGTATATGGTCTAAATAAACCTGTTAGAACATCGGTTTTTTCTCCAATTTCTAATTCATCTAATGTTGAAATCCATTCAGGATCTAATTCAATGTGGTGTATTGTTTCTAATCCAATATCGCTTACTCCTACTCCAACAACTAAATCTCCTTGATGTTCTATTTCCCATGCTCTAGCATAAATTGCCAGTTGGACATCTTCCAATAAAGCGTTAAGATGTTTGTCTGACCCTCTATCCTTTGATGCTGTCTTAATGTCGCGTATCAAAACTAAACGTCTAGGTTTCCATTTTCCGTCTGGATACAATGGAGCAGCTTCTGAACTACCTGATTCGTCTACCAATTCCCCATCCTTACCAAATGGAACTAGATCTACTCTATCTATGGATCCACGAACTTTAATTTCATTCCCAGACTTATCAGTTCCAATAACAGTGCCTTCACCGTTACCTTCATTCTTTCCAATCTTGTATTCCATACAAATCGGAACCGAATCTGGAATCTGAAATTCTGATGCGATAATTTCTGCAAATCTTCCTGATGGGGGAATATTCTGACGCTTCGATAACCACGTTCTCCACAATACCTCATCCATTCCAACAAGATCGCGTAATCTTTCATCTGTTACAACATCAGATCTAGAAAGCCAAGGAGCATGCTCATCTAGTAATGTTGCCATATTAGTCATTAATTCATTTTGATCAGTTCCACTAGTTGCAACAGATCTAGGTATGAACGATGTTCGTTCTACTGAACGAGACATACCAAGAGCTTTCTCAATCATTCCTTCAGTTACTTCATGGATTAAAACTCCCCGAGTTCTAGTATCAAGTTCTTCATCAGGAATATCATCTGAATCAGCATACAAGGCCTGACGTAGCCAACCCTTTCTCCCACATTCAATCCAGGATTGAATCCTAGACGGAGACCATACATCTGGGACCTTCCATTCATTGCCCTGAGAATGACCATGCCGATTATCTACAGCTTTAATCTCAATTTCAGAAGGAAAAAGGGGTCTAGGATCTATCGACATGGTCTCTTTCTCATTCCATAAACCTCCAATAACAGGCCAAGACGGATTTTCAACTGGAAGAGGTAAATCTTTGGCAAGATGTTTAGGTTTAGGAATAATTGTTAATGGTTTAGTACTAACCACTGAATCTCTAATTTTTGCTTCTGAATGATAAGCTTCTGAACCTGAAAGCAAGGATGGTTGTCTCTGGATTCTATCTTCAAAATATTGAGACTCTAGAGTTACCAAGGCAGAAGTATAGGATAGGGG
>DAPV01000019.1:1634-11355 GCA_002502625.1 Euryarchaeota archaeon UBA125 | reverse complement strand
TGTTACTAACTATACTATTCTCAAACAAATGGATGAAGTCGAAAGACGTTTGAATGTGCATCCCGATGATGGAGGCGCTGAAGATAACGTAATCGCAATCCTATCGATATCTACTGTTATCAAAGAAGTTAACAGCAGTGTAGTTCGAGTTTCTAAAGCATTCTTCAGCGGATTAGCAACTGCTACTGGCAATGAAGAATTAAGTGAAGATTTTAACGAATCAATAGACGATAATGAAGACATATTAGGTAATTATGCAATACCCGAGAATCAAAATACAATTGATAGAATAGTTGGTGAATTACCTGAGAATGCTCAATCAAAATTGGTGAATGCAGTAGATTTTGATGCTAATGACAATGGAACAATTGAGGAAGCAGAGGAAGCCAAATTCTGGAATAGAGCAGTAATTATTGTTTTTATTAGTCAGAATTTAGACAAAGACGGAGATGGTATTGACGACTATCCAATAGGTCAATTAATCGCTAATACACAAGCTGATATTGATCGTTTAGGTATTGAAAATGATTGGGAAAATCTTAGTCTTGATATGACATTAACAGGTCCAGTTCCTATTACAAACTCAGTTACTGAATATTCATTCAAATTGTTCTGGCAAATTTTTCCATATGGTATTGTTGCTGTTGCTCTTGTACTATTTTTATTCCATTGTGACATATTTCAAACTGGTAGGATTCGTCCAATACAAGGATTCAAGGTTGTTGTAATTTCAGGATTACCGACATTATGTTCTGTATGGATTACATTGGGATTAATCGGTTGGAGTGATGCCGAAGTGACGATGACAGTAATTATTGTAGGTCCAATTGTTCTTGCATTAGGTGTTTCATACGGGTTACACATAACAAACCGATATGCTGAATCATCAGGGACACCCCAAGATAAAATGGCTGAAGCATTACAATCAACTGGTCGTGCTGTATTTTTATCAGCAGTAACTACAATTATTGGATTTTTATCTTTAGTTTCAACACCTATGGCTCCTATTCAAACCGTAGGATATGGCCTATCATTAGGAATTGTAGTTGTTTACATCATGACAATGCTAATGGTGCCAAATTTGACAATACTATTGGATTTGAATAAACCTAGCCACCCACCTCTTGGCTTGTTTAAAACAGCCGTAAATGGGCCAGTAAATTATGCAAAAATTGCACTTTCATTCTTCATGGTACTAATGCTAGTATCTGCGATGTATAATCGAATAAATGTCGAAGAAAATATCGAGTTACTTGAAATGGCTCCTGACGATGAAAGTTGTAATGAAAATAATCCCGAATGTCCGTTTGAAGATTATGCCGCTGTTAGGAAAATGAAACAATATTCTGATGAATTTAATGCAGGACAGGCCGGTTTTATTTTGGTTGAAGGAGATATAAGTGCCACACCTAGTTTTGCCGTTGATGCAGATGATCCATTTGAAAATCTTCAAGGAATTGATCAATTAGAAGCGGATGTAAATCTTGTGAATAAAACTACGGCAGTTAGCGTAGTGTTTCTAATGAAATCAATTTCAGTTTCTGTTAATGCTAGTGGATATGAATTACTAGAAAATATTCCAGATGCTGCACCACAACCTGTTAAGGATGTAGCAGAATTAGTTTTTGGCCGAGAAGCAGCTGAAGATGCTACATTTTGGGAAGCATTACAATTGTTAGATGCTCAAGAAGATAATGGAGGCTTGCAAGCACAAAATTTTCTTCTTTACGTATTCTATGAATCGTTGACTGAAGAGACAAGGCAGTTATTTATTTCATCAGACTATGAACGCTCTTTGGTGTATGTAGATATGCCCTTCATGGATGTTAAATCAACAGAGCAAGCTGTTGATGAAGTAAATCGATTTTCAGCTCAAGATCGTAAAGGAGATATTACTGCCTACGATCTAAGTGGTGTTGCATCTGTTACAATTGCCGTAAATGCAGAAATTGTTGATTCACAATGGACATCCTTACTATTTGCGTTGTTGTTTACATTATTGACACTCGGATTTGTTTTTAGAGATGGATATTATGCATTCTTAACAACCCTTCCAGTAGTTTTTACTGTTGCAATGCAATGGATGGTAATGGATATAATGGATGTTGAATTATCCTTGGTTACAGTAATGATTGGTTCTATTCTCGTAGGAGTGGGAGTGGATTTCTCTATACATATTGCAAATAGAGTTAGAGAGTTGGGTGGAGATTTAGATGCTATCAGAGTCGCCGCATCTTCTACTGGTATGTCACTTGTTGAAGCTGCTTGTTGTACGTTAGCAGGTTTAGCATGCGCGTTATTAATTCCAATTCCCGCAATTAAGCCGTTTATCTATACAATCATGATTTTACTGGTATTCGCTGCAATTAGTGCATTACTGTTACTTCCTGCGATTTATGCATTAATGGTTAAGTTAGACTATGGATTGACAGGAGGATCTACAGCAATGACACGAAAAATTGGATTAAGTAAAACTAATTCAAGAAAGTCCGGAATAATTGATGCAGAATTACCTGGTAAAGACGCTTGGTGATTATATGCAACATTTTCAAACATTAAACCCCCGCAGGTGAGTATATGGTCGCGTATTGGTTGATGAAATCTGAACTTGATGTATATCCTTGGAGTCAATTGGTTGAAGATGAATGGACGCATTGGGACGGTGTACGCAACTATCAAGCTCGAAATATGATGAGAGATCAATTAAATGAAGGCGATTTTGTTTTATTCTATCATTCGAATTGTAAGCCACCTCACATAGCGGGAGTTGCAATTGTTAGTCGTGACGGATATCCTGATTTCACATCATGGGACTCACATTCAAAGTACTATGATTCAAAATCTACAACAGAAAATCCACGATGGTTTATGGTTGATATCGAACCTGTTTTAACATTTGATAAGACAGTATCTCTACCAGATTTAAGAGATGCACCTGAATTAGAAGACATGGCACTGTTACGTCGTGGCCAACGTCTTTCTGTACAGAAAGTTGAGATGCATCACTTTGAATTTATTCTAGGAATGGCGGGTCACAAATTGGAGGATCTTTCTTGATTCCTGCTTCTAGTCGAGCTAAATCAATAGAATATGCAATACGTGATGTCGTTGTACCCGCAATGGAACTAGAAGCGAAAGGTCATAAAATATTGAAATTGAATATTGGGGATCCCATAGCGTATCCTGGTTTATCTACTCCTAAGCATATGGTGGATGCATATGTAGATTCTTTGAGAGCAGGACACAATGGATATTCTGGTTCATACGGTACACAAGAGTTACGTGATGCTATTGCAGAAGATGAAGTCTCTAAGGGTTGGAATTGTGACTCTAATGATGTTTATGTCACACATGGAGTAACAGAGGCATTGCAGATTATTTTCTCAGCGGTTCTCTCTGAAGGTGACCGCATACTTGCACCGGGCCCTCATTATCCTCCATACATGGCGTATCCTCAGATGTCTGGTGCAATTACTGAAGAATACATGTTCGATCCAGATGATTCATGGAAAGTTAGAATAGATGATATTCGTAATAGAATGAACGATGATGTGCGAATTCTAGTACTGATCAACCCTAATAATCCTACTGGAAATGTAATGACTTCAGAAGAAATAGACCAAGTGATTTCTATTGTACAAGAATATCCTAATTGTATGATTATAGCAGATGAGATTTATGACGGTCTTGATTTTACAGGCCATCAAGTTTCTATCGCTTCAAGGTCCTCATCAGTACCAGTAATTTCATTGAATGGAGTATCAAAAGTATACTATGCTCCTGGGTGGAGAATAGGGTACATGGCATTACATGATCCAACAAAAACTCTTGTGGATGTTAAGGATGCTATTGAAAGATTGTTAAGATCAAGATTATGTGCTTCTACGCCTGCACAGATGGGATACTTAGCAGGACTAAATCAAGACAGAGGTTGGATGGAGGAACATAGACGTATAGTAGCAGAAAGGAGAGAAATTGCACTTTCAAGAATTCAAGATATAGATGGGCTAGAAGTTGAACCTACTGGTGGTGCATTTTACATGTTTGTCAGAATTACTCATCCTAGATGGAAAAATGATGATAAACAGTTTGTATTATCTCTACTCGAAGAAGAAAAAGTATTGTTAGTACATGGTTCTGGTTTCAGTAAGGAACTTGGATCTGGACATATTAGACTTGTACACTTAGCTGATCCCAAGACACTTAACGATGCGTTCGATAGAATTGAAAGATTCCTAAAAAACACATGATAATGGGAATCGATTAATTGCTGAATACCCCGCGGTGTAATTATGAGGTCAGTAATATCAGTGCTGTCCTTGGTTGGATTGACTTTTTTTTCAACCATAGTTAGTGCTGAAGAAGTCGTCATAATCGGTACCGGAGATCTAAATTTTGATTTGATGTTACCAATTATTGTTGGTATTATTACTAGTCTATTACTTTGGAGATTTTTACTACCTAGCTCATTATCTAATTTACAAGTTGCTTTTGAAATAGATGATGGATTTTACGAAGTCCATCGTTTAACAAAAAACCGAGCTGATGCATTAAAAATCATTAGGCCAAGACCAGTATTAATCGGTGTTTTGCTATATTTAATGGCAATGGCTGGAATTTTAATAATTGTTACAGATGTTGTTGATGATTCATTGATATGGAATCGTGGACCGACTTATTACCAACCGGTATTGGTAATAACTGGATTATTATTGGCACTTCCAATTGTCCTTTCTCCGTTTATTTCTCTTTACGCACAGATTTCAAGAAAAAGTGCCGCTGATTCATTAGTGACCTTGAGGGAATGGTTTCTAAATGTACTAAGTGTTGTTATCGTGATTACTGTATTAATAATCCCGGTAGCTTATCTTGGATTATCAGAATATAATTCCGTTGAAGATGATACAGTTGATTCAATGAAGGATGAATGGGCAGGTCCTGGTGTATTCAATTACGATACCTCTATGGATTCATTTGTGTGTATCGATTCTAGAGGTATCCATTCACCTCTTCCTGTAATTGACGTAATAGATGAAGAATCATGTAATTCACAATCACAACTGGTTACTGATCCTGTAACTCAAGAAGTTGAAGATGAAAGGTACGGAAGATGGGTCTCCAATTCTGATCGAATTGAAATTAATAGGGTTTTGATTATGATAGAATGGATTTCATTGGGACTTTTAGTTTTCATGTTACCTACAATAGTTGCATACGGGCGTATTATGGGTGCTTCATGGAATATGTTAGTTCGTAATAAGTACCGTACAATACGCGGTAATCCGACCCCTATTGATCCTGATAAACCATCCATAGTTAAGAGAATTAATTCGACAATATTGGTAATTTTCTTGGGCACGATGCCACTTGCTGCGGTAAATGGAATAATTACTCTAGCATGGACTCGCTTGGAGAATCCTGATAATCTTCGTTTTATTCTTGATTTAGGTGGAATAATCGGAAATAGCCTGTTAGTGTTTGTAGAAGGTAACGAATTTCTAAGTAAATTGGTGGATTTGAAAAGTCTTTCATTGGTTTTAGCAGCGTATTTGATGCTGAATGTATCAGTAGTAGGGTTAGCATTAATTTTTGAAATGATACGAAACCTGTTCCTTGGTGGTCAAGTAATAGGAGGCATCGGTGGGGTTGTACTTGGGCAGCCTAGAGAAATTAGAGCCGAAAGTATAGTTCAATCAAGAATTATTGCTTTTGGATTAGCAGGATTTGCAGGTTACTCAGTATTATTGTTGATAATGCAGGTTTACAAAGAGTGGGCTGAACTAATGCCTTATGCGAACTCTTCTCAATTTTTGACATCTTCTCAAGTTGAATTAATGTTACTGCAAGAAACCTGGAATTTCATTGCAGTTGGTCAAGGTGTTTTCATATTGACTTGGCTGTTATCTATTGGAAGATGGAATACAGTTGGTACCACTAAATTCGATCTAGCCCCTGATGAGAGAAGAAGTGGTGCAGCACGTACTGTAAGTGGAAACTGGATTCGTGATTATGTATTGAGAGCAGCAATAGATGATGATATTGCTACTCTCAGAAGATTCCAAACCGATTCAATATCTGCAGATGAGAGTTTATTGAGGTTAGAACGAACTCGAGCTAGGATGTTCGAATATGCAATGCGTGGATTATGGCCTAATGCAATAGAGACTGCTAAAACGGTGTTGGCACAACAAGGTGGTGAAGATGATGAGGCTAGGATGATTATCGCTGTAGGACATATAGCATCTAGGCGATTAGATGCAGCTAAAGTAACATTGAAAGGACTAATTATGGATGATAATGATGAGGAACCAGAGTTAGTAGAATTTGTATCTGAATGGTTAGATCCTTGGGCAGATAGAGTTACTGATGATGATTTGTATGATTGGGAGAACGAAGCTACAATCGATCATATTAAGGAATTACAATCAAAATTAGAATCATGGGATCCAATTAGTGAAATTGGACATGTTCATAGGAATCGACTTGCCCATATCGCATTAATTTCATCAGTAGCCCAAATGCGTGCTCAACGAAGATCTGACGAAGCACTTCAATTAGCAGTTGGATTAGTAAGAAGGTATCCAAATAGTGTAAGAGCAAGAATAGCATCAGCATTATGCTCTTTAGATATCGGAGAATGGCATGATGCATTGGAAATATTTAGAGATCTTCAACAGGTATCCCCTGAAGATCCACGTGTTATGGCATTATCTTCTATTCTAGGACTCAAAGCCGATGTAAAAGAATTTGAAGTTGCATTATCAGTAGGTTCAGTTGCTGATAAGAAGCCGTGGTTAGATCAGGCACCTGCTAACGCATACGTTGGATTAGCAGTAAAGGGCGGTATGGATGAGGCACTTAATGCAAATGCTTTGGCTGTTGCTCATGAAGCAGTCGAGAGAATGGTACCTCCTCATATTAGTATATCATTAGCTCAACTTGCAGTAAGATGGGTATTGTTACCATTGGTATGGCTAAGCATTGGTGCTGTAATATTATTAGAATCTGGAAACAGTCAATATGCTGGCTTTGTATCAATGATATTGTTAATCAGTCACGGTGCGGTAGTACGATTCAAAAATCAAGCAGGAAGAGAAGTCAAACATCGTAATCAACCATTGATGGTTATGATGGCTAATAGATTCAAGAAAAAACAGGTTGTTGGAGATCCAAGTCGAGCGCCTATTGGGAATCATTTGTTAATGAGTGGAATTTTAATTGAAGTTGGAGGTATAATTTTCGATGTTGGATTACCATTATGGTTAATCGATCGAAATAGACCAATGAGGGAACGTGCGTGGAAAGTATTCATGGTGGAACGTATGAAATCACTCAGAGATAGCGATTTACCGCGTACTCAACCGTTACCAAATAGATGGTGGTTAAGACGCCCTAAGCCATACAATTCAGATTTGCCTGCAATGGAACGTTTAGTAGGTTCAGTACATTATCGACCAATGCATAGAACAGAATCTCCATCACAAAATAAGAATGTGAAAGGACCTCCAAAAATGACTAAAAAATCACCAGGAGATTTGAATGTTAAATTTAGGCGAGGATCCGTGACGGAACGATAACATGCCAATAGTGAATAAGTCCGATATTGGTGAATATGAAGTTCATCCACTTGTACAGCGAATGATTAACTCGAATTCCAATGGAATTATACACGATGAAATTGGTAATGTTTTCATAACCAAAAATGAGTGGCTATTGCATTTTATTGAACAATTGGAATCACTTGTAGATTCTACATTAGCAAGACGTTTAGCACATTCATCGTTAAGCTATTGGACTAAAATAGACTACACTGAATGGGCCCCTAAACGTGGTGTATTTCGAAAGCCCAGTGTTAAGCAAAAAATACAATCATTTGAGAAATGGGCACAGCATCGTACACTCATTGGAAGAGGTATTGTTACACCTATTAACTGGCCTTATTCATTCCATATTGAAAGACCATTGATGGTTTCATTAGAAGTAGGTGAAATTTGTTCGTTTTTACAATATTTACTTGGTAAATCATTAAGATATCAATGGAGAGATGATGGGGGGTCAAATGCATCTATTACATTTGAAGAAATCAATTTTCCAATTAATGATGAAAAAGTAAATACTATTCAGGTTGGTTCTCGTTCTGAATTTACATTAAATATCGATAATGGAATTAGTTGGCCAACAAGAGATGGATTACCAATAAACGTAATTCCTACAGAAGTTTTTTTTGAATTTTGCAGTACGCTGAATGAACTCCCTAGCATTAAAATTGACGACCCATTAATTGAATTAAACGAATTAGTTAATGAAATTGATCATATTGTTTGTATGGCGTCAGTTAATGCATGTTCATATGAAAATCAAAGATATTTGATAGACGATTATGATCAATTAAAAAATTGGTTCAAGAATCGAATAGAATCTAATGGATATGGTAAATTAAATTCAGCATCTGATTTTGACACTGATTTGAGTATTAATTTCGAATCGTACATCCCATGGCCTATTGTAACAGGAATTATTCTTGATGCTTGGCAAAGAAATAACGGCATGCTGGGTTTGATTTCTTTGAATTCAATCAATCAAAAAAATATACAAATTTCGATTAAATCTAGGAGAGAAATTGCCTAAAAATATTATTTTTCAGACACTCAGGTTCTGTGAAACCTTTTATCCCAACTGATGATGCGATAGATGCCCCATATGAGGGCATGGTGATTATATGCCACTCGATCATAATCAATGGGCTGTTGTAGCGATTGTATCTACACTCTGTTTAGCAGGTGCATATACCGTCGTGGATTCTGGAATTTCAACTACTGAAGTAGGTGGTTATGAACCTGCAAGTAATGACCTATTATTCGATGAAGAATCTACATTCGAAGAAGGATCTGACGAAGATGAAGATGGAATTTCTGATCGAATGGAAGAAACGTTGTATGGTACTGATTGGAGAAATCCAGATACTGACGGTGATGGATTATCTGATGGTTGGGAGATTGCTAACGGTTTAGATCCTTTAGACGATGGTACTGCATCAAATGATGAGATTACTGGTGGAAATCCTGATGCCCCCGATGATGATGACCAGGAACAAAACGAAACATTTCCTGATCCTAACAATGGCCCAGATGGTGATCCTGATAGAGATGGTCTAACAAACAGAGAGGAAGCTGAAATTGGTACTAATCCTAACCTTAAGGATACAGATGGAGATGGATTGAATGACAAGTGGGAGAGTCAGTATACCTACGAGGAAATAACTCCAACCGGTACACTCAGAATGTTTGATCCTCTAGATGGTAACTGGGATTGTTCATTACTACTTCCAGATGTTGAAGCATCTGTAATTGCATCTGTTGGTCAAGAAGAATGGGATCTTAATCTAACTGTCATTGGTAGAAATTCATGCGATGCTGTCTTAGATTTGGATGAAGATTCCTTGAATAATTATATCGAAGAAAGATATAGTACTAATCCCCTCCAAAGTGATAGCGATAATGATCTAATATCGGATGAAGTTGAAGTTACCTTTGGTTCTTTAACTCTAGAAAATCATTGTGGAGTTAGACAGAATCCTGCTCTTGTAGGAATGCTTGGTCCTTTCTCTTCTAATTTACAAAATTCTGCAGATGTATCATGGTTTTCTGAAGATATGGATGGCGATGGTCGATTAAATGGTCCAAGTGATTGGGATACCGATGGTGATGGAATGCCTGATGGT
>DAPV01000019.1:1129-1322 GCA_002502625.1 Euryarchaeota archaeon UBA125 | reverse complement strand
TGGAATGCCTGATGGTTTCGAGTATTGCTTTAATGATTTACTCAATCCCTCAAACGCATCTGATTCATTCCCTGATGGAGACGATGATGGATTGAGTAATTTAGCAGAATATGAAGTTGCTATAAATTGGGGTCCTGAGAACTTTACTGATCCTTCAGATCCCGATACTGATAATGATGGAATGCCAGATGGA
>DAPV01000019.1:560-749 GCA_002502625.1 Euryarchaeota archaeon UBA125 | reverse complement strand
TCCAGATATGGATGGATATGATGTAGATGGAGATGGAGCCGTACGATTTGAACAACTAGTTGGTACAGCAGAGGTAGAATCAATAATGGTTGAATTAGGACAATTTGTTACTGTTAATACAACTGTTGCCTGGGCTAAAATTGTAGAAAATAGCCAGTATGTGAATGTACCACTCAAAGCTCCTGTCAC
>DAPV01000019.1:0-227 GCA_002502625.1 Euryarchaeota archaeon UBA125 | reverse complement strand
GGATATGTATATTCCATACCTGCACAAAAGTTGTATGATGGAATAGACGATATGGGTACAGATGATACCTCAGACGATATTTCAATCGAAAATGAAGTTAAATCAAGATCTTTCGTTTGGATGACAATCGTTGAAGAATCTGAAAAATATACCAATCTCGATGAATATCAATCAAAGTTCAATGATGAAGGTGTAGCTATTGGTCGTTCTACTGATCCACTTATCGC
>DAPV01000096.1:4839-5260 GCA_002502625.1 Euryarchaeota archaeon UBA125 | reverse complement strand
TACTCCAGGAACAATTGTCAATTCCTTAGGTTTGACATCATCATCAGCTCCGACATATAATCGAAGACTACGAGATAATTTATCACGAACTTCGCTTGCAGTCATATCTTTCATCCTCAGATTCTTGTTGTTTAATGATAAAGTCAAGAATCTCTGAGCAACATTTACTTCAATACCTGCAATATCTCCAGTCAATGTAGTTTCTAAAGATGCAGCTAATTTCTGTACCTTCTTCTCCTCAGTGTTAAACGGCTTACCCTTTTCATCAGCAGCATCAAGATAAATGTTCATTGTTGGAGTTTCAGGTGTCTTCCTAGCATCCACAATCTCAATGATTCGTGGAAGACCCTGAGTAACGTTAACTGTAGCAACACCCGCATAATGGAAGGTACGCATAGTCATCTGTGTTCCAGGTTCACCA
>DAPV01000096.1:934-4530 GCA_002502625.1 Euryarchaeota archaeon UBA125 | reverse complement strand
TGTGTTCCAGGTTCACCAATAGATTGAGCCGTAATAATCCCAACCGCTTCAAAAGGATCTACTTTTGTTCTAGACAAGGCAGAGGACATTGAATCAATGACTCCTCCCACCTTCTTAGCAGTAAGTTTAGACACGTTACGTGAACGGAGCCCCAATACTAAATCGTGAATCATCCGAGGAGTAAGCCATACTTCCTTATCTATTGCGGCTTGCCTAATCTGCTCAAATAGTGGATCTTCCATTGTTTCGAACATATCTCTATCAATCTGTGCCATTTTCTTTGGTTGATCATAGTTTTGTAGGCTACGAATTGTTTCAGTTCTTCTACGAGTTGCACGCTTTCTCTTAATTGTGAAAGTTTGAGCCGCAGGTACAGCCTTGTTACCCTTAGCAGCTCCCTGAATAATATTATGAATCTGTTCTCCAGACTTAGAATCAGTACCACAAATCTTTGCAATTTCAACTGGAGTGAGTAATTTTACATCATCCCATTTTCGATCATCAGCAAGTTCGTGAGCATAATTCTCCTGAACTCCTAAATCTTGGAGCTTCTTCTTAGTTGCACTCTTGACAGTCATTTTCACTTACCCCCTAATGCATCATCTAATACAGATTCAATATTTACAGGATCACCCTTCTTAGAACGTGCTGGGTCAACTCTATCTTCTCCATAATGGAACTGAATAATTCTATTTGCTGTATTTCTAACAGAAGAGGCTTTGTCATCCCAAACTTTCAGATCATCCATTGCATTGATCAATCGACGTTGCATATACCCTGATTTTGCAGTACGAACTGCAGTATCCACAAGTGATTCACGACCAGAAACGGATAGCATAAAGAATTCCGTAGGTTCCAATCCTCCCTTGAAGGAAGAAGATACGAATCCTTTCTCCTTAGCACCACGCTGTCGACGACCAAAGTGAGGGAGAACACGGTCTTGATATCCACGTTCAAGACGTTTACCTCTAACCTTAGGTTGTCCTATTGACCCAGCCATCATAGCAAGATTGTCCATGTTACCACGTGCTCCGGATGTTGCCATCAAAACGGCTGCATTGTCGTCACCAAGATAGTCCTTAGCAACATTAGAAGTAGAACTCTTACATTGGTCCAAAATTCCAAGAATATTTTGTTCTAATGTCTCTAATGGAGTACGACCAGGTGCTCTTTCATATCTTGAACCATCCTTTCCGAACTTTACTAATTCCTCATCTACTTCTTCTGATGCTTTCTGATTAATATCTCGAATTTCTTGTTTTGCTTCTGGAGGTAAATCCTGATCATCAATACCAGTAGTGAATCCCATGGAAGTACATATTGCAATAGTCAATCGAGTCATATCATCGAGGAACTTTGCGCCTGTTTTCGTACCATGTGTCTGAACTACTGCGTCTAGTAATCGCCCGTCTTCTGCTCCAATTGCTCGCTTATCTAACGTACCAGATACTGTGCCTGTATTATCTACATTAACAGTGTCATTACTAAGACTTGTATATTCAAGACGGAATCCTTCAGGTACAATTAAACTCATCAAATCAGTACCTAGATACCCAGTAACTCCATTCTTTTCCTGAAGTTTGGGCATATCACCAGTATAGTCAATTTGGCCAAGAACCTCTAACGCTAAAGTTTCTGGAATAACTCTCTCACCATGAGTTAGAAGATATGCTCCAGAAATATGATCGTGAATACCACCAATCACAGCTCCTCCATACCGAGGAGTGATGATATGTTCTTGCACACGCATCAAAATCTTAGCCTCTGCACGAGACTCTTCAGACTGAATGACATGCAGATTCATTTCATCACCATCGAAATCAGCATTGTAAGGAGTACACACGGCTAGATTAAACCTGAATGTTTTACCATCCATTACTCGAACTTCATGCGCCATCATTGACATCCTATGTAGAGATGGTTGGCGATTGAAAATCGCAATATCACCATCAATCAAGTGACGTTCAACCGTCATTCCAGGCTTAGGATTACCATAGATATCATAGGTTGACAATCTATCTTCAACTTGATTTCTGTAATCTTCGCCATCTTCAACTTCGCACCAAGGGCTACTACAATGAGGGCAATAAACCTGTAACTCATCAGGGAATTCTTCACCAGGATTATTTCTTTCAAAGACCCATCTTTGGTGTACAATAGCTCTGGCATCTCCATGTTCTAATGGACGACCGTGTTCATCTTCTCCTCTAAGGTTTTGAAGAGTTGATTCGAGGTCTACTTGATGTTCTTCAAGTACTGCTCCATCTTGTGTTTGACTCTTCAAAGTCTTTAGATCAACTCCAGGTAAGAAGTTAGGTGCAGGAATTACTGTATTGAGGTCTGGACGTGCACCAACATATGGTTCATCGTCGCTAGTACCTGGAACACAGGCAGAATTCAAACAACGGAAGCCGGCCCAAATCCACTTAGTACGATCTGTAATTCTAACTCTAAAGTTATCCCCGCGAACAATATAGTTCACACCAGGATGATGTTCAGGGCCTCTCAGAATCATTTGCCTCATCTGTTCCATATTTCGAGAAGTTACACGAATTGGTACGGTTAATTCTTTAGCAGTAGGTAAAGGAACACCTACTTCGTTAATACTTAGCTTAGGATCAGGACTGATAACAGTTCGAGCACAGAAATTCACTCTCTTTCCAGAAAGATTACTGCGGAAACGACCTTCTTTACCCTTAAGACGCTGAGTTAATGTCTTCAAGGTTCTACCTGAACGATGCCGAGCTGGTGGGATTCCACTAGTTTGATTATCAAAGTACGTCGTAATATGATATTGGAGCAATTCCCAGAGATCTTCAACTATCAACTGAGGGGCACCTGAATCTCTATTTTCACGTAATCTTTGGTTGATACGAAGAACGTCTACTAATTTGTGAGTCAAATCATCTTCTGAACGATCACCACTGTCCAGAGTAATTGATGGGCGAACTGTAATTGGAGGAACGGGAAGAACCTTCATGATAGTCCATTCAGGTCGACTTGAACCAGCTTCGATTCCTAAGAAAATCAGATGCTCATCAGGGATTCGTTCTAACCATTCACGAATGTCACGAGGGTTCAATTTGTGTTCACCCTTGTCGAACTTTTCTTTGAAAGTAGAAGGCTTATCCAGTTGAATTACACCTTGTTCAGCATCACAGTGCATACAAATTCTTCTCTTAGCGCTCTTACATTCTTTCTCAATATCTTTAATCAACTTTGAATATTCAGGAGATCCTACTCCATGCTTTTGCTTTACATCATTGATTGTATCTCTGTAGTAATCTTGTTCTGACTTTTCAGGATCATGAGGGTGAGTTCCAGGTTGACTGTTTAACAGAACCATACTGCAACTATTGCACGTAGAACCTAAACAAGATTTGATCAACGGTACAAAACCAATGTGGATAACTGGAAGTTCTAACTGAATGTGACCGAAATGACTGGGGCATTCTTCATGCTTATTCCCGCAAGTAGCACAACGCATACCTGGATCAATAACACCCATTTTTGTATCCATCAAACCTTGGCGGAATGCGTGACCGTCATCTTTGTAGGTATCTGCTGTCTTTACTTCAACAGAAGACATCTTCCTT
>DAPV01000096.1:477-629 GCA_002502625.1 Euryarchaeota archaeon UBA125 | reverse complement strand
AACAGAAGACATCTTCCTTATTTCATTCGGGTCCATCAAAGTGAATTTGATTGAACTAATCCTCTTAGGGATCTTTGCAACGTCTCTAGCTCTCATCTTCGGTCCTCCAGATCTATTCTCATAGCTACCCCGAGAGATTTCATCTCATCGAG
>DAPV01000096.1:0-178 GCA_002502625.1 Euryarchaeota archaeon UBA125 | reverse complement strand
CCCGAGAGATTTCATCTCATCGAGAAGTAGTTTGAACGCATAGGATGTCTGTATTGTATGAATATCAGCACGATCGCCACAAACAGGACAAACCGTTGCTTTACGATTCCAATCATAGTAGGATGCGTGCCCGCATCCAGGATTATTACAAATCATCATTTCCCAACCATCACTCTCA
>DAPV01000056.1 GCA_002502625.1 Euryarchaeota archaeon UBA125 | reverse complement strand
GTGGGCTCTGATGAAGGGGTGGGATGTGTCAATGATTGTCACAGTACGGGTTGAAGCCAATGATTCAATGATGTTCCAGATCGATGGAACTGCAATTGCTGGTGCACAAGCAGCTGCTGCGGGTATACCATGGCTACCGATTTTAGATTCTAATGAAGAGGGGGTTGATTCATTAGAAGAAGGGCTCAAACCATTTGTGTATGGTTCCAAATGGCCTAGATCAAGTATATGGTCAAATTATGATGCTCATCAAGCCAAATGGCCTAGTCATTGGTCGTGCATTAAACCAATTTTGGCAAGACCGACTATACCAATTCAAGGAATTGTTACTGGTGCACTAAGGTCAGATTACCAACGCAAAAGGCTAGACATGATGTCAAACAGATTAGGTATTCATTCATTTAGCCCATTATGGCATATGCCACCATTAGTCCATATGAATAACCTAGTTGAATCAGGATTTGATGTAAGATTTACATCTGTTAGTGCTGATGGAATCGATAGTACATGGATAAACAGAAAACTAGATGATGATTCCATTCAAGATCTGT
The DNA here is from genome assembly GCA_002502625.1 of Euryarchaeota archaeon UBA125. Lineage (GTDB taxonomy): Archaea > Thermoplasmatota > Poseidoniia > Poseidoniales > Thalassarchaeaceae > MGIIb-N2. The sequence goes on along the minus strand of DAPV01000056.1, from coordinate 3,384 downwards.
TAACTTTGGAATCAACATACGGAATTAACATCGATGGTGAAGGCGGTGAATTTGAAACTACAGTACTATCATCACCATGGTTTAATCCATTAGAATGGGACGTTGAAATTAATTGGAATGGCCGGAGAGGTAATGTAAACATATTAGATGTCAATAATATCTAATTAAATAATCCACATTGCTAATAGTGCGAGACCTGTTAGAGTTGCAACAACACCAAGCAACGCAATCATTGCATGAGGACCAAATTGATTAGAATCGTTAATTGCTACGTTAAGAAAACCACCTTCAAAAATCCCTTTAACAAAACCGACATCATCACCTAATTCGTTAAAATCAGGTGCAGTTCTGCGTGGAATTCTTTCACCTTCCCTTGGTGGTAATGACTCCCCCATAGTCACTCGTTATAGCCAAAGCGTATAGCCATGACGGATAGAACGAGTCAAAGACTACCCCATACTACGATGAACGATATGAATCCTGAACCGGGTGCATTACTACATATCGCATCGGAGCCGGGTGCTGGAGCTACTTCTCTGGCTTTACAAATTATACGTGATTCATTAATCAAATCAGGTCGAATTATTTGGATAGCTAGAGAAATGCCTGACCCTGGAAGATTATCCGATATATTCGGATCTTTACCCCCTACTTCACTTTCTCGATTTCATGCGGCTGCATTTGGAGAACATTTAGCAAGAGGAATTGAACAATCATTAGATCTTATAGAAGGCCTCGATAGTATTACTCATGTTGTAATAGATAATTGGACTGGAATTTCAGGTCGAGTAGATAATCAACATGTCAATGTAATACGGAATTTAATTAAATCATGTAATAATAAGTGTTCGTTAATTCTAACCTCACCAATGTATGGAGATGCATCAGGTAAAGATGAGTGGGCTATTCGTGGACCTGATATATTTCCAACAACATGGAGATTGACTCGGAAAAATTCTAATTCTCAAACAAGAATATTAGATACAGGTAATGAAACAATTGAGTTGACACCAATTGATGACGGATTTAGATTTAGTAATCATTCTTCGTAAGTAAGTCCCTGAGCTTCAGCGGCTTCTTCTAATAAATCACCGAGCATATCTAATGTCTCTTCATCGGGTTCATCAAATTGATGTGGATTGATAGCAGACCCGCCTAATACATCATCTCCTGCAATATGAGGTTGATTATTTTCAATTGAATCTGAAATATTATCTTTCCTTAGTCTCATAATATACCAAAGTAGTACTGCTGTAATCCCAAGCATTCCAATTAGCCCATACGTCTCAGTATCCATGATTATCACATGACTACACACACCAATAAACTTGGGTTAATTCATTCTACTTACAGGCATTGATAGATGACGACGAGAAGACGGTGATGGTTCTACCCAATCAAATGATAATCTAGGTGTACCAATCCAATGACTTGTTTCAGTATATTTACATAATTTACACCTTAATTTACCAGATTTACCAGTAGATTTTAGACGAACACCACAGGAACATTTTGGCCTAAACAAATTACCTGGGGATCTATATACTGACTTTAATCGTTCAATGTGCAAGTACCCATCAGGTGAAATTAAACCCATAACATGAATTTTATCTCCTGGTAATAATTCGCTAATTTTCGTATTTAGAATACCACCTTCTTTGAATGAAATTAATTGTAAAAATCCTGATATTGTAAGAATTTCAACTGTAACATGACCACCATGTTTTTTGATAGGTTTCGCTAATACAGTTCCTTCAATAATATCATCTAAATGATCGTCTGAGCATTGATTAGTAATATGAATTGAATAATCTACTATGTCTTCATTCCAATCTAAATTTATTAATTCATTCAATGCGTGACGAGTACTTTCGAAGCTCCAGCCCCTAATACCAAAAAGAATAGGACATGGTGATCTAGGTGAAATTAGTCCTCGGTCATAAGATGGGTCACGATTCATGAATGTATTTGGATGATTACTTTCTAACAAATTAATTGCATTGTTAGGAATTTTTCTGCTAGTACCAAACTTAGATGAATCTCTCCATGCAATTGCTTCAAATGTTGAACTAATACTTGGCTTCCAAGATACGGCTGCTGCTGCTCCTACCAATCCGTCATTACCTAAGTCTGAAGATAAATAATGAATTATGGATGAATCAGAAATAATCCTGTTTATATCTGTAAACTGTGACCGTACGCATTCCCAATAAATTGATTCATTCAAATCTCCATCTTTGCAAACAATAAGTCCAGGACGAGCATGAGAATCAATATCATTTTTTTTAATATCATAAATTAATTGTTCAAACCACAATTCAATTGCATCAATACATCTTTGTTGAATAGTTGATGAAATTTCAACAATCAAAGATATTGCTGCATTACCACGAGTTCTCCTAACTGCAAATGGCCATAGCCTAACCAATCTTCGTTCAATTGGTTTAGCACCACATTCAATCAAAACTTTTTCTAATTCATTTGCTTGCCAGGTTGTACATCCGCCCGTGGGATAATCAGTGTCATCTAACCCAATTGCCCAAATCATGTATTACCCCTAAGAATTTCTTCGATAGCGTCCAATATTCCGATTTTACCATTAACATGAATTCCATGTACTGAATGGTTAGAAGCAGCTTCCATGTCTACCATACGATCACCTACCATTACACTCTGAGATTCATCAAATGCAATGTATTGTTCAGCATAGTTGAAATTTGATTCATTTAATATTAAATTGTTATGAGCAGCTTCAAGAATTTGTCTCCCAGCCTGTAACATTCCAGGATTGCCTTTTCTAGCAAATGAATTGGTAACTGGATGATAAGGGCTGTATAAGATTAAATCTAGCAAAGCATCTTCGTCTTCTTCAAATAATTTATCTTGAATATAATCATGGATTTTAGCAAGTCTTGTATGATCCCACCAACCTCTGTCAATAGGAGATTGGTTTGTGCAAATGCAAATCCTGAATCCTGCTCTTCGTAATTGACCGACACATCTACCTGCTTCAGGTAAAATCACCACCTCGTCTGTGTCATTAACGTAATACTTACTTCCAACATTCAAAACTCCATCTCTATCTAAATATGCTATTTTTCCTGACCATTGCACATGTGATGGCAAGGGCTGTAACTGCAAGGAGTCAAGTAATTGGCTTCGGTGCCTATGAGGGTACATATTTTCACTCCGAATCTATGACTTTTATCGCTTCTTTGACGATATGATTCACTACTAATTGTAAATCTTCAATACGCTCCATAGATTCGGTATTAAAATGAATTAAATGATCAACATAGTGAGAAATCTTACCAGTTCCTTTGCCCATGTAATTACCGGTAATCCCTACAGTTTGGATATTATTTTCTTGAGCATACTCTAACG
>DAPV01000067.1 GCA_002502625.1 Euryarchaeota archaeon UBA125 | reverse complement strand
CTCATGTTCCCTCAGAATTGCTGAAGGTTTTCAAGAGGATACTGCGCCGAATCCAACACTTCCTGAACATGTACCATCTCTACGATTGACTCAATCCAATGAACTGGGAGAACCTAGCGAAGATATACTTGTTGAAGCCGCTCAAATCGCTATATGTTGGTCACGTGCATGGGGTTCCGGAGGCGGAGCAGCAACTGCTTTCCATGTTCGTTCATCTCAAGTTTCTAAGACTGCTGAAACCGGAGAAGCCTTGGGAAGAGGGGCATTTGTAATTCGAGGACAACGAACATGGTACAGAAATATGCCTACGGAATTATGTCTAGGGGTAGTTGCAATCAATGGTATCCCATTACCATTGGTAGGAACACATTCTACTATTTCGAAAATTTGTGAACGTTGGGTGAGAATTCAACCAGGAATAGAGAAGAAGGATACTGTTGCAAATCGCATTGCAAAGGCAACTGGACTTGTTCAAGACGACATACTAGGGAGCCTACCTCCAGGAAATCTCAATATCGTTGAAGATCAGGGATTAATTTCAAAAAAATAATCAGGATAAAATCTCAAGAAGTCTTTCCTTTTCGATAGCCTTCTTTATGCAACGAGAAACTCGTTGGCCTGTACTAATTCCTGGTTCATTGATATCAGAATATGGAGAGCCACCAATTGCAACATTGCTCCCGGCTACAATTCTCGCACTAACCTCAAATACTCTAAACTCTAGTTGATCAGTAACAATTGTTTCAAGGCAAAAAGGACCAATCATCCCCTTTCCTCCTCCTTCTAATTCCATAGATGAGGCAACTGCTCCTTCTCCCAATTTAAACGCTTGAGGAAGAAGAGATTCTCGGAGGACAGCAGGAGTATTTCCAGTCACTACAAATGAGGGTTCAAGCCCCATATCCCTAAGATCTCTCAGACTACCTAATTTGTAGAATTCATCTACATTCGCCTCATCACGACGGTCAATACTCATTAATTCTAATCGACCTAATGATTGATTAGAATGATTACCCATTCCTTCAACTTGATATCCATCGTCTGGAATTGGATCAAAGAAGAACTGGAAATAATACCTAGTTCCCAATACATATTCTTGAATTGTAAATTCCTCTTCGAGATCCACATTTCTTCTAAAATCTCGGAAATTTCTTGCAATGAAATAACCTCTTCCACCTTTAGCTCCAGCATATTTTACAATTACAGGTCCATCGATATCTTTCGGATCATCAATTACCTTTGGCATAACGCAACCTCCAGATTCAAGCCAAATTCGTTGACGCTCTCGGCTACCTTCCCATTCCAAAATATTTCTATTTCCAAATGTAGGGACTTCTAGTTCTTGGAATAACTTTGGTCCAAGATATTCAACCAAAGACCCATGTGGAATCATAATTACATTTCTTTCTCTGAGATACTCTGCATGATCCATTAACTCTTTGTAATCATCAAGAACCAACCATTCATCCGGTTCCGCACCAGGAAAAGCACTGTACATTTTACGTCGTTCTTCACCTACACAAATCCCCAAAGTTCGAAATCCTTCCTGACGAGCACCATGAAGTATCTGCAAGGACGAATGTGAGGCCACTACAGCAATAGTAATCTCTGAGCAGTCATACGATTCTACCCACTCGGAAAGTGGAATTGCGCCTACTGCCATTAGGAACCGGTCAAGTATGTGGTTATTGACGATTGTCCAAAGATAAGTAATAGAGAATCATCGAAATGCATTACAAACCGACCCCACAGATGATATTCATGGCCGGAGGTTCTCGAGAGCGACCCAGTTATGGGGATTATCTCAATCTAGAAGAATTACTTGCGTTGCAAGGTGACGAAAATATATCTGCAGACGAAATGCATTTTATGGTGGTTCACCAGACATTTGAACTCTGGTTCAAACAAGTGATTCGGGAACTAGCAGAATCTAGAGATACCCTATCATCGAAACAGATTGCAGAAGAAATGATCCCCTCAGTTGTACATCGACTCGTTAGAGTCACTGAAATCTTTAGACTCATGTCTCAGCAATGGACTGTAATGGAAACTCTTTCCCCACAAGATTTTCTTGTATTCAGAGATGGATTAGGAAGTGCATCTGGGTTTGAATCATACCAAATGAGAGAATTAGAAATTCTGATTGGTCTTTCGAGTGAACAAAGGACTGGAGGGATGGACCCTTTGGGTCGATTCAGAAAAATGGCTAAAGAATCAGAAAATGGTGCTAAGGCTTTGAAAAAATTGGAATCCAGATTGAATGAGGATAGTTTGTGGGATACTGCTCGAGCATGGCTTTCTAGAACTCCAATTATGGGATCATCTCCAGGTGATGAAGATGATGAACAAGTAGTCAAGAACTATGTTGAAAGCCATATTTCAGCACAAGTAAATCATGGTGAAGAAATGGCGGCTCGCATGTCAAAATGGGGAATGGGTGATTCAGAAGCAATGAAAGCACGTTTTGCTTCGATTGCCGAAGGAGCAAGAGATTTTCTAATGCCAAATGGAGAAATTGACAGGGCACGTGCAGGTCTTTTATTCATTGAGTCTTACAGAGATTTACCACTTCTTTCATGGCCTAGAACTCTAATCGATCGCATGATTGAACTGGAGGAAGCTATGGTAAAATGGAGACATAGTCATGCTAGAATGGTAGAACGAATAATTGGTAGAAGAATCGGAACAGGAGGTTCCTCAGGTGTTGATTATCTGGATGCTACTACTTCGTACAGAGTTTTCACCGACCTTTGGTCTGTTCGCACAATTTTGATAAAAAATGAACTACGCCCTAAATTGGAAAATCCTGAATTCTATGGATTTGCATAATGAAAACGAAAGTTCTTCCATAATGGTCTCTACCCACCGCCATGAGAACTCCTGTGATTTGCGCTGTTGCGCGAACTCCTGTAGGACGATTTAGAGGTATATTCTCGAAAATGAGCGCTGTAGATTTGGGGATATGCGCAGTAAAGGGATTGATTCAAAACACTGAATTAGACCCTGATAGTAATGTTATTGATGAAGTTCTAATGGGACAAGTTCTGCAAGCTGGAGCAGGACAGAATCCTGCAAGACAAGTGGCTCTTGGAGCAGGATTACCTGTATCAACACCATCTACTACAATAAACAAAGTATGTGGATCGAGTCTCAAATCAGTAATGATTGCTTCATCAGCAATTAGAGCGGGAGAATATCGAGCGGTTATTGCAGGGGGTATGGAAAGCATGACCAATGCCCCACATCTTATTCGAGGTTATCGTAGGGGTGAAGAAGTAGACTCTTCGTCACTAATTCATTCAATGGTTCATGATGGACTATGGGATGTATACAATGACATGCATATGGGGAATACTGGTGAAGTGATTGCTGAAGAATGCTCAATTTCTAGAACTGAAATGGATCATTTTGCTGTAAGATCTCATCAAAGGGCTGCTAATGCTAGAAATAATGGATGGTTTGATTGGGAAATCATTCCAGTGAATGTAGAAACCGATGATGGCTTTATTGAAATTACAACTGATGAGGGGATTCGAGAAAATAGTGACGTAGAAACTCTAGGAGAACTAAGAAGTGTATTTCAAAAAGAAGGGAAAATTACTGCAGGAAATGCATCAACTCTCAATGATGGAGCAAGTGCAGTTCTAGTTGCGGATGAAGATTTTGCGATTGAGCAGGGATGGCCAATTTTGGCTAAAATCATTGATCAATGCACTAGTGGTGTGGAACCTAAACGCGTAATGTATGCTCCAATTCCAGCAATCAATACTCTTCTTCAAAGGAATGAGCTTCAAGTAATGGATATTGATGTATTTGAGCACAATGAAGCATTTGCATCCGCTTCTTGTGCTATTGCAAAAGAGATAGGTATTCCTGACGATAAATTCAATCTTAACGGCGGCGCAGTAAGTTTGGGTCATCCTTTGGGTTCTTCAGGAACTCGATGTCTAATTACTATGTTAGGGATATTAAGAAGAATCGATGGCAGCAAGGGCATTGTTTCTCTCTGTTTAGGCGGGGGAAATGCAGTTGCAATGTTAATTGAACGTGTAGAATGAATATTTCTCGAGGCGCAGTCCTTATGGCAGAGCCGAAGTTCGGAGGGCTGTCAGGTGATACAATATGGTCAAACCAATCCGCGAACACACCAGATTTGAGAAGGCACGAATCATTGGTGCTAGAGCGTTACAGATCAGTATGGGTGCTCCTATTCATGTAAGTGAAGATGCCCTACGTGAGCATTTCAAAGAAGAACTCATTCAATTATACGGAGTTGAAGGAGCAAATACTCGATTCGTACTAGACCCTCAGAAGATTGCCATACTAGAATACGAGAGCGATCTATTACCAATGGATATCGTTCCTCACGAATGATTTATTCTTCTTCATCCAACCTTCTTTGAGACCAAAGCAATGGGAAAGTATGCTGTAAAGCCGGAAGTAAGGCAGCAACTCCTCCGAGTAAGATTAACCATACTAACCATGTACTTTCATCAAACAATGATCTTGGAAGAGAATTATTGGGCGCTAATTGGAATCCATCATACAACAATCGATCTGAACCAGACACCAATTCCGCTTCTCCCGGATTTCTTGCTACTATAACCAATTGACCATTATCTCCAATTGAACTAATTCGTGATCCATTCAATGAGATATTCACTGTAGAATTGACATCAACATCAACTTTACCTGCAACTACAACATCAGATAACAAGCCTAAGGGAACATGATTAACACCATCAACAACATAGAATATAT
>DAPV01000058.1:2471-11189 GCA_002502625.1 Euryarchaeota archaeon UBA125 | reverse complement strand
GGCCCACTATTCTCTGATTTACGCCCTATGTGTAAAGTCCAATCAAATCCACCCTTAATTAGTCCAAGTCTTGCATCATGTAACCATTCTTCCCATGCTACAGGATCAGATTCTGAATGAGACTTCATTTCTTCTTGTTGGCCTGTGTCAACTCTTGTTACTGAGCCTACTATCACCAATGACCTTTTCTTAGGAATTACAACGTTAAATAAATGCCCATTCCGAGTTGGTGGATATCTTACATGCAAATGCATTTCTGCACGACTGTCTGATAATGTTTTGAATTCTAAGCCTTCTTCACTAAGCCATTGTTGGACAGATTTGATGGCGTCTCTAGTCTCCATGTATTATCGGTTGAAGCCAACCTATTTCAGGAGTCCGAGAATTAAAGAAATATCTTCAGATATTAATTCAGCGGATTTTGAATTTCTCAATTTTCGGCGATTGAATGATTCAATAACATCACATAGTGCATCATATCCTAATAGAAATAGGATGTTTGCTATGTGCAAAAGAGGCGTTAGTAGTAAAACAAATACAGGAGTCAAAAGAAATACATAATCGGGGAAATAACACGATGAAAACCATATTCCTAATGGAATTGTAAAAAATGGCCAAACTACCAACGGAGAGAAAGTTACTGCCAACATATGGAAGGTGCTTCTAGCATCTAATCCTTCATCAGAGTTATTTCCTAGCCACCAAGCAAGGATAGCTTGAGGTAATGTCATGATACTGAGTGGCAGCATGGATATCATCAATAACAGGCCAAATATTCCTTTGAATAAAGTAGTGATTTTTCCCTTTTTAATTCCAAAACAATCAATTGAACGAGGATCTAAATCCTTGGATCGTATTTCCTTTTCTATTCTGCCAGCAGGTTCCATGATTTCACTAGGTAAACCTCCTGATCGGATTCTGTCCCTGACAGAACGAATACCATGAACTTCATCTTTCCACTTCTGATGGGGTTGATTCTGACTTGATTTTTCGATATGAGAGATGACTGACCAAGAATGGAATTCTTCCCAATTATCAGCATCTGGGGTCATAATATCTAGAGAGTTTTTGATACGATTTCTCAGTTCATTTACGTTATCTCTCGATGGTTCTGCCCACTTTCCATCCATTAGTGACGAAACTACTGATTCATCGACTAAATCAGAAATTTGAATTTCATCCCCATATTCTACATAACAATCTGTTCTAAATTCCCAAGCAGTACGGAAATGTAGACCAACGGGCCTAATTGATGGTAATTTATTTCCAGAAGATTGTGCTGCTGCTGCTGCATTCAATGCAATCCTCATTGGCCCAGAGCGGAGAGGCATCATCCTAGGTTCAACTTGGCTGGTACCCTCAGGCATGATGACACAGCCATTACCACCTGCAATTGTATGAGCCACTGTAAGTAAACTACGTTCATTGATATGTTTTGCAAATTCAGCATCTGTAGTCCCCTCATCTATTTCTCTTTGACGTAAAACTGGTTGAGAGCCGATATTTCGTGCCCAACGACCTAGAATAGGACGAGTCATTAGGTCGTGGCGTCCAACCATGATGTAGCGCTTCTTTGAAGATTGAACAATCGCCATTGGATCTATTAAACCAGCTGTGTGCCATGCTAAAGCGACTAATCCTCTATCTTCTTCCACACTTTCATATCCAGATTGTTCTCTTGTTCTGAATTGTGTATACCAAGATAGTCGGAGCATAGATCTAAGGATTTTCCAAGCTAATTTTGAGCCTGGATGTATACCATCATGTCTCCATCTAATTTTATTCAATAAAGCATTTTGATTCAATCGTTTAGATGAGGCTGAGGATTCAACATCTGGATCATATGGGGCGGATGTCCGTTCTACATCTTGACCAGAAGGAGATTGCATAATTTCGCCACCTTTCAATGTAATTGTAACTTCTGAGAGAGAGATGAGAGTGCTTCAAAATCTGGATCAGATTGGGGAGATGTCGTTCGCCACATTGGATTAGTTGTGTTGCTATCAGTCCTCGGAATTACATGAAAATGGACATGAGGTACTTCTTGTCCTGCCAAGGGCCCATCATTCAAATTTACACTGAAATCTGTTGTGTTGAACTCAATTGCAAGCCGTCGTTGAACTTCTACAACACCATCCATCAAATCTCTTCGACTTTCGGTTGATAATTCTGCAATTCTTCGTGCCTCTTCTTTAGGTACAACTAATGTATGGCCTGGTCTTAGTGGATTGATATCAAGGAAGGCGTACCATGTACTTCCTTGAGCAACTGCTGATGATGGAATGTCACCTCGAATAATTTTCGTGAACAAGGTTGGCTCAGTCATCAGCCTCCGATAGAGGTTATGCGAATGAATGCGACGGATGGGATAGGTTTGATTCACAAGGGCGTTTAGGGCTACTCAATGTCGTTGCCTCGTCAAGCCATGCAACAGATGGGATTTTCCATATGTTGCCTTCTTTGTGATGCTCCAGATATAGAAGGAAGTAAAAGGTGTAAAAGTTGTATTTCAACTCATAAAAGTGTGAGAGATAGGATTTCAGGAGATGTTTCAACACCAATAGAACAACTTGCAAAGGATTTGATGGCTTTCACTACCGAACCACATAGATATGATCACGACCCGGTTCATGGGCCATTTCTGAAAGAAGCAGGTAGATTATTGGCAGCACATCGAGGACAAAAACCACCTCCTACTGAACAAGAAATTACACAAGCATTTGAGATCGCCAAGAAAACTAGTAGAAGAAACATAATCAGAGAAGTTACTAATTCTGTTTCTGAAGAAGGAGATATTGATTCTGCAATCGAATTAGTAGACTCAATTCCCACTCAGAATGATGTTCCAGGAGCACGAACTATCCCATCAAAAATTATTCCAGTAACCGATCGTTCTGATAGACCAGGGGAAGATAGAGAATTTATGGATCGATTCAAGGCTGAAGAAGAGATTCGTAAAACTGGAGAAGAATTGTCAGAGCCAAATGTTGAGAAAATCATTGGGGAAAGAAAGGCAAGAAGAAAAGAATTAGACAGCCTACTGAGTGGTGTTGATGAACTGATTAATGATGAAAATGAATAGGTGTTGAGTAAATCATGAGCATTCGTGCACAAATTTTGTCCACATTGATTCGTCCGAACAAATTCGTTTATCGATTTATACAACCTTCTGCTAAATTTATTCGATTATTTGTACATCCTCCTTCTTGGTTGGGTGGACAATTACTCCGTAACTTTGGAACAAGGCATGAGAAGATAGATTTTGGTGGTGTTTCAGGTGTTACTTTTACTCCTAAAAGAATCAATAATAAAAATTCCTTAATTGTTTATTTTCATGGAGGTGGGTATTCTTTTGGATCTTCATTAACTACTCATCGAATTGGTCTATCTAATCTAGCTAAAATAACAGGTAGAGTATGTCATTCCATAGATTATCGATTAGCACCTGAGCACCAGTATCCTGCTGCATTAGATGATGCAGTGGCTGCTTGGAAAAATATTGTAGAACAAAATTCAAAATCTGAAATTATATTGATGGGAGATTCCGCTGGAGGGGGTCTTAGTCTAGCACTATTGTTGTATCTTCGAGATAATAATGAGATACTTCCAAATGGATTTGTATTGTTTTCTCCATGGACTAATTTGACATGTAATACAGAGACATACTATTCGAACGAAAAAGCAGATCCAATGTTCACTAAGCAAATGCCCAAAGATGCTGCTGAACGTTATGTTCCAAAATCTATCGATAAATCAAATCCATATGTTTCTCCATTTTTCGGAGACTTCACTGGACTTCCCAAAGGTTTGATCATTGCTGGAGAGAACGAAATATTACTTGATGATAGTCGAATTGTTGGTGAAAACGCGAAGAAAGATGGGGTTGAAATCGAGGTTCAAATCTGGCCAAAAATTTTTCATGATTGGTGGTTGTTTGGACCACTACTTCCTGAATCGAAAAAATGTCTTCTAGAAGTTCAAAAATGGATACAATCTTGAGTCTAATTTACAGTAGAAAGTGGTTATACAATCCCATTAAAATTAATTGCAAACCATGCATACATTAGTAACCAAATCAATGGAACTATGAACGAAATAATGTAGAATATTACAACAATGGGGGTGAGAATGTTTTTCTCTATTCTCTGTCGAGTTATTCGAAGAAGATAAAACGCATAAATTGGTAGTAGTGGCACTAGACACATGCCACTAAATATGAAAAAATCAAATCCAGGTAGTGTTTCATCAGAAGTACTGTAAATCATTAATACAATAATGACAAATGGAACATATCCTAAAGCAATACTGGGTATCAGCAAAGAACCTTTCATAGGACTTTGACTGTCCTTTTCATCAACCATGATTGTCTCGTCTGATTGGGACATATAGATAAGTTCGAAACTTAGTTAATTGAAATTTGGAAAATTCTAATGTCCAATGATGTCAAAGTTCCCTGTGAATATAGCAGTTATCAACAAGAGGCAAAATATAACCAATCCAAAACCGATTAAGGTGATAAAGGTGAAAATATTTTCTTTGAATGGCACTTCACCAATTTTTAATCTGTGAGCTTTGTGCCGTCGAAGGTGATTATATTCAACAATTAGTCCAACTGTGAATATTATCAAAGAAAGTATCCATGCTGAAAAAAAGTAATCTAAGTCGCCTGATGCATTTCCGAGGTTGAATATTATTAGTGAAATGAAAGTACAGATGATACCATAGTAGAATTTACGGGGAGGGGTCATTTTTTTTTTCGGCTTTTTTTCTACATAATCAACAGCATTACGGAAGAGGGCAAGTCCTTCGCCTTCCCCATGTTCAGTAGGTTTCAATTCTCTAGTCCATGTTGCTCCCAACCAAGTAGAATGATTTGCTTCAGGATGAGGCATCAAACCAAACACTCGACCAGTTGGGTCGCAAACTCCTGCAATATTCCTCATACTAGCATTTGGGGAAAGTGGATATTTCAACAATTCATCAGAAGAAGATGGATAGGGATCATTTGGGTCAACATACTTGACAACAATTTGACCATTTGCAGCCCAATGATCCAATAGGTTGGGATCGGTTGTAACGAATTTACCCTCACCGTGCCTAACAGGAACACGGATTCGTTCAATTCCTTTTGTCCAAACACAATGAGAATTAGTATCAAATTCTAAAGTAACCCACCTATCTTCATAATGCCCCGAATCGTTCAAAGCGAGTGATGCGGTTTGAGTTAGACTAATTTCATCATCACCTGGTAAAAGTCCCATTTTTACCAATACTTGGAATCCATTACAGATTCCAATAGCCAATCCACCGTTTTGAATGAACTCTCGAACTTGTTCTCTCATTCCGAAGCGAAGGCGATTTCCCATTAATCGACCGCTTCCTAGGTGATCACCAAACGAAAAACCTCCAGGAACAGCCATAATATGGAAATCGCTCAATTTCTTTTCACCATTTACAAATCTGTTAACGTGAATTCTTTCCGACTCGGCGCCAACCATCTCAAAAACTGCTGCAGTTTCACGATCACAATTAATTCCAAAACCGGTTAAAATTGCAACTTTAACTACCATTTGGAGCACCTCCATCCAAAGTTCTCTTCCAAGCAGTACGTAATTCATCAATGGATGCTGATAAAATTGGGAGGGATTTATCATTGATTGTCAATTTATTGCTATTGTTTACAATACCTATACGTGTATATGATATATTTGTGAATAAATCTTCAAATGTCTCTACATTGTCTGGAGAAATACTGATCATAATTCTACCCAAACTTTCACCAAATAATGCACCCCATTTGTCAAGCTCATCGTCAAATCCCCTAAGGGCAGAAATCTCAATGTCTGCTCCTGAATCAATTCCAATACAAGACTCGGCAATTGCAACAGCAAGACCCCCGTCTGAACAATCATGGGCACTAGCAACTAAACCAGAATGTATGGCCTTTGTCAATGCCCTATATGTTGCAAGATTTCGATCCGGTTCAATTGATGGTACTATTCCACCTATGCCACTTTCTCCTCTTGATTCTTCACGGAACATATAGGATAATTCGCTAGCACCTAATTCTTGGCGAGATTCTCCAATCAAATATATGATATCACTTTGATTTTTGAAATCAGAAGATACGGCAAAACGAACATCAGGGTGATCTCCCAATAAACTGAACAACAACGTAGGTGGAACACTGATTTTCTCACCATCTAATGTGGCATCATTTTTCATTGAGTCTTTTCCAGAAATACATGGTAGAGAATAGGCACGACATACATCTTCTATGGCTCTGTTTGCTCGAACCAATTGTGCTAATTTGAAGCGACCGTCTGGGGTCTTTTCACTTTCTACGGGATCTGGCCAACAAAAATTATCTAATCCAGCAATTCGATCTAAATCTACACCTACACAGACTGCATTTCTCAATGCCTCATCAACACTTGCTGCTGCCATAGCATATGCATCAATATCTGAATATCTAGGTACAATTCCACAAGAAATTACTGCTCCTCGTGTATCACCAGGTATTGGGGCAATTACTGCTGCATCTCCAGGAGCATCATGATTAACTCCACCAAATGGTTTAATCACAGACTGTCCTATAACTTCATGATCATATGATCTGACCCACCATTCTTTACTAGCAATATTTGGTCTGGCCATCAACCTACAAAGAATTCTTCCCATTTCCTTAGCATCTGATTCATCGTCATTAGGGAAAATAATAGGTTGATGATTTGGGGGGCTCCATTCTGATTCTAGTTGCAATTGAGGACAGCCATCATGTAGGAAATCAATTGGTAAATCTGCCACTACATGTTCTCCATATCGAACTAAAAAGGTGCCAGAATCTGTAAATGTTCCAACAGCAGTTGCTTCAACTTCGTGTAGTTTAGCTAGTGCCTCAAACATATTTGCATTTTGTTCTGTAACTCCGACCGTCATCCTTTCTTGAGATTCGGAAACTAAAATTTCCCAAGGGCTTAATCCTGCTTGTTTTAGAGGTACTGCTGACAAATCTAAATCTGCTCCTCTAGTTAGTTCAGCCATTTCTCCAACACTAGAAGATAGCCCGCCTGCACCATTGTCAGTAATGACCTGAATATATCCTAAATCTCTGGCTTCCAACAACATATCCACCATTTTCTTCTGTGTAATTGGGTCTCCAATTTGTACTGCACTACTAGGGCTTTCATCTGTCAATTCTAAACTAGAGAATGTAGCCCCGTGAATACCATCGCTACCAACTCTCCCTCCAACCATATACACAAGATCTCCTGGTGAAGGAGTCTTGATGTGGCTCTCTCTCCCATCAGGAAGGTATCGTGGCAATATTCCAACAGTACCACAATAAACCAATGGTTTTCCTATGTATCTATCATCAAAAACTATAGCGCCATTGACAGTAGGTATTCCACTCTCATTTCCTCCTGCTCGGACTCCTGCATGAACTCCTCGCATTACTCGAGAAGGATGAAACAATCCTTCTGGTAGGTGTCCGTCATAATCTGGAGGGCCGAAACAAAATACATCTGTATTTGCAATGGGTCGAGCCCCTAGTCCTGTTCCTAATATGTCTCGATTCACACCTACAATTCCAGTCATTGCACCACCAAATGGATCTAATGCTGATGGAGAATTGTGTGTTTCAGCTTTAATACACAAACTCCAATCTGGAGTCCATTCGATCACTCCTGAATTATCGTGGAATAGAGATAGTAACCAATCGACTTCTTCCTGCATATCCAATGCTGGTTTCATGATATAGGTCTTGAATAAGGAGTCAATTTCAGAATCTTCGCCCGTTTCATGATCGATATGGTGGATTTTTGCTGCAAATATTTTGTGTTTACAGTGTTCTGACCAAGATTGAGCGAGGCACTCTAATTCTACATCTGTTGGTGCATTGGGAGAAAGACCTCTGGATTTCCTAATTGATTGGATTTCACTATTGCGATAATGATTCTGTATCGCTTTCATTTCATTGAGATTTAATGCCAATAGTCCATCTTCACTGATTTTAATCAATTCTTTATCGGAGACTTCTAAATCTACTATTGATGGAAGAGTTTGTTCTAAAATAGGACGGTCGGGAAAATCCAATGATGGCCAAGGTTCATTGGAATTAGTTCGTCTATCTGTTGATTTAGCGAGTTCAATCAATGGATTGTGAAGTTGTCCCATTAACCATTGTAGATCTACATCTGAAGGAACGTCCCAAAAATGGTATCCAATCGTTGTAGAAACCGCCATTTGTTGATGGTTAGGAAATATTGTTTGTAGTCCATCCAAGGCCGCCTGAGCGCGATTATCTGTTACTCCAGGTTTGAATCCAATCAAAATTGAAATATCTGGTAAAGATGTAAATTTTGATGAATCGAGAATAGGGGAATTGACAGTAACTTCTTCTAAAACTGGATCGGAAAATAATTCTGTAGCTGCTCTATTTTTTTCGTTATCTGTGAAATTTCCTTTTACCAAATATCCTAGAGTACTTCGAACTGAACCAATAGTAACAGAATGATCAGATTCTAATTGACGGCGGATAGATTCCCCTCTACTATCGATTAAGCCTTCACCTACATTTGGTAGAGTCTCAAAACGATGTAACTCTACCACAACGGCCCGTCCTCAACATGGTGCCTTAGCGGGCCGTCCTTCAACGATGCGGCTGGAGAAATTATCTCAGAAACCCATTCCGCCCATGCCGCCCATGCCACCCAT
>DAPV01000058.1:0-2147 GCA_002502625.1 Euryarchaeota archaeon UBA125 | reverse complement strand
CATGCCACCCATGCCACCCATGCCACCCATATCTGGCATTTCTGGACCCGAATCTGGTTTGGGTTCATCTGCGACTAAAGTCTCAGTAGTTAGAACAAGTCCACCGATTGAACCTGCTGATTGGAGAGCGTTTCTTGTTACCTTAACAGGATCAATTACTCCAGCTTCAAGCATATCCACATACTCATTAGTTCGAGCATTATATCCATAAGATGGTGAATCATTAGAAAGAATATTGTTCACTACAACACTTCCTTCTTGACCTGCATTTTCACTAATCTGACGAAGAGGAGCAGAGAGAGCGTCGTATACTGCTCCAACACCGATTGCTCTATCTCCTGAACTTGATGATTTCAATTCATCTAACACACCTCGTGCCCTCAGTAATGCAACTCCTCCACCAACTACAACTCCTTCGGCCATAGCAGCACGGGTTGCATTGAGAGCATCGTCGACACGAGCCTTCTTCTCTTTCATTTCTGTCTCTGTAGCAGCTCCAATGCGAAGAACTGCGACTCCGCCAGTCATCTTACCAATTCTCTTCTGCATCTTCTCACTATCCCAGTTTGAAGTTGCTGTCTTCTCTTGGCTCCTTAGAAGACTTACTCGCTCTTCAATAGCTGATGAGTCCCCCTCTCCACCGACAAATGTTGTTTTATTTTTCCCAAGAATTACCTTTTCAGCCCCTCCCAATGACATAGGACCTTGTGCTTTAACGTCAGCACTTCGATCTTTAGCAAGAACTTGGGCACCGGTGAGAATTGCGATATCTTCCAAAATTTCTCCCTGCTCATCGCCAAATCCAGGTGCTTTAATTGCTGCTGCTTTGACAATCTTACTTGCTACATTGAGAACTAAAGTTGCTAATGCCTCTCCTTCAATATCTTTGGCTATAATCAATAATGGGCGTTTTTGTTGCATGCTTGCTTCAAGGCTTGGTAACAAATCTTGAGCACTATTGATTGTTTGATCTGTAATAAGAATCATTGGATTCTCCAAAACTGCTTCTTTACGCTCTCTATCTGTAATGAAATAAGGGGAAATGTATCCTTTGTCAACCTCCATTCCTTCGACTACTTTCAAGTCAGTTTCTGCTGATTTTGCTTCTTCTACAGTTATGACGCCGTCTTGTCCAACTGCTTCTACTGCTTGGGCTATTAATTCCCCAATATCTGAATCATTATTCGCAGCAATTGTTGCTACTTGATGAATTGTACTTGACTCTTCTACTGGAACTGCCATATCTTTGAGGCATTCTACAACTGCTAGAATTGCTTCATCAAAACCCGCTTTTAATTCAACTGGGCTTGCTCCTGCAGTAACATTTCTCAATCCAGTGTGACATAATGCCTGAGCTAAAATGGATGCTGTAGAAGTTCCATCGCCAGCATTGTCTTGTGTCTTACTTGCAACTTCTTGAACTAGCTTAGCACCCATATTTGCAAAAGGATCAGAAAGTTCAATGTCCTTAGCGATTGTTACTCCGTCATTAATAATCGTAGGACTCCCCCACGATTTTTCTAAAACAACAGTTCGAGCAGCGGGGCCAAGGGTGACCTTTACTGCATTTGCAACAGCATCTATTCCTTCCAATAATTTTCTACGTGCGTCTTCACCATACAACATTTGTTTTGCCATTTTACCACATCCTTTCAATCGTTAACCTTTGCCTGAAGGTCTTCAGATTTCATGAGTAAGTATTCTAATCCAAGCCATTCAATCTTGGTTCCACTGTATTGCCGGTAGATTACTCGATCTCCGGCTGTAACAAGGTCTGAAGTATCTGGCCCTACAGCCACTACAAGACCTACTGTCATCTTTTCTCTCGCTTCTTCTGGTAGTAACAATCCTGATTGTGTTTTTTCAGGGGCAGCTTCCATTTGTACGAGTACCATGTCTCCTAGTGGTTCAATTCCTATGCTCATTTCATCACCTTCTTCTATACAACCTGAGGTTGTCTAATCGGCTACCTTTCTTAAACCTAACATTGATTGAAGGTGTTGGCCGGTGAATGAATTCGGATTCTGGGAGATTGATTCTGGGGTGCCTTCAGCTACAATGTTTCCTCCACCATCACCTCCATCAGGACCTAAATCAATGACCCAATCTGATGATTTTACAACATCTAAATTATGTTCAATTACGAC
>DAPV01000101.1 GCA_002502625.1 Euryarchaeota archaeon UBA125 | reverse complement strand
AGTAGAATTGTTTGGAGAGAGTCTCGGAATCCCTCCAACTCAATGTACTGGCAACGTTTCTCCTGAAGAAAAAGCATCTTTTGTTGAGAAACGTTCTATTTCAAGAAGGACATTAATGGCAGGAGATGGATTCAATGATTCTGGAGCACTTGCTGTAGCTGATGTTGGAATTGCAGTAGGATCGGGAGACCAAATTAATCTCGATGCAGCTGATGTTTTGATCCCTGGAGATGATCCACGTGCTGTAGTTGAGTTAACAAAATTAGCAAGATCTGCACGTAGAATTGTTCAGGTAAATATCCTTCTCAGTGTTTTATTAACAATTACTTTGGTTGTATGTGTTTTGTTGGGTGTAGAACTTTCAATTGCAGTAGGAGTTTTACTTCATGAAGCCAGTGCGTTTATGGTAATTCTCAATGGAATGTGGGTTGCAGGAACTGGAATTGAAAGAATTAGAACTGTTGTTGAAATTTTTTCAGAGGTTTTCAAAGAAGCCATAATTTCAATCAAAATTCTATTCGGTCGAAACGAAGAGATTCAATCGACTCTTTGAAATATGCCTATATTGAGACAATACCGAGGACAGAGCATGAGCGAGGATGAACCGGTACCTTACGAGGTAGAGAGCCGTGTTTCTCCTCCACCTGCATATTGCCCTCATTGTGACTCACTTCTTCCAGACGATTTGGGTATCCTAGAGTGTGTTACTTGTTCTGCTCAGGTAAAAGTTGAACATTTTCCAACTAGGGAAGCATGGAACAAAGAAAAGGTAACTTGCCCTTCTTGTAGACATGTTTTAGTTGCAGGAGTTGATACAAGACCAGCGGATATTCGTTGTTCAAAATGTAAACATGAATTTACTCTCACTAAGAAAATTATCAAGGTAGAAATTGAATGTCCTGCTTGTGATAGAGGACTCAGAATCACTCAGCGCCCGGGTGAGAGAAAATTACGTTGTCCTGCTTGTGTGGAAATTTTCAAAATTAGTTTTTGAACCGTTTCCATTGAATATCTTAAGAATCGCCCTCTGAAGAATGTTAGGAACTGAGGATATTAATTACCATTAGAGTACCGTTGTAATTCGGGGATGGGTACCCATGGCTACAGATGAAGTGTCGGAGACCTTTGAGAGTCAAGGGGCTGTTAAGCCATCTTTGGCTGATTTACGAGGTAGTATTGTTGGTACCTCATCTGATTCATTTGAAGGTACAGAGAAAGCCATACAATCGTTAGATAAAGAATCAGAATTACGTTCACGAATGGATCGTGAAAGAAGATTACGTCTTGTAGAGCAATCTGAAAGATTGGCTAACATGAGAAGTGCAATGCGAAAAGCAAATGAAATAATTCATGATGAGGAATATAGAACTTTAGAAGATTCCTTGCGTTCTGATTTGGAAGACGAATTATCTAGAATAGAACAACAAGTCCTTGAGAGAGAAGAATCAGTTCTAAAACAGGAATTAATGTTACGTCTTGAGAGAGAAGAATCTCAACTCAAAGAAATGCTTTCATTAGAAAAAGAACGAAAAATCAAGGTTTCTCAGCAGGAAATACGAGATAGGCTCCGTCAAGATATGGACGAAGAATTTACTCGAAGACATGCATTTTTG
Source organism: Euryarchaeota archaeon UBA125 (assembly GCA_002502625.1). Lineage (GTDB taxonomy): Archaea > Thermoplasmatota > Poseidoniia > Poseidoniales > Thalassarchaeaceae > MGIIb-N2. The sequence goes on along the minus strand of DAPV01000101.1, from coordinate 5,614 downwards.
TCAGAGAGAATGGAAATCGAGGCAGAACAAGCATTTCAACGTCAAGTTCGAGATTTAGAATCTGAACTTCGATTAGATATGGAACAGCAGTTAGGCAATGAAGAAGATCTACAGAAACAACGAATTCAAGACGGCCTAGATGAAAGATTGGCTGAGAGGGAAATACAGATTCGTGGAGCTTTGCGTAATCGTCTTGAGCAACAACTACAGCAGAGATTAAAAGATCGTGAAACGAGACTACGTGCTGAATATGAGCGAAGAGCTCTTCGAATGGAAGAAGATGTGGCTAAAGATATTCAATCAGAATTAGAACAACGCCTCGTTTCAGAAACTCATAGATTAGAAAATCGAATGCAAGAAGATTTGGAATTAGCAGTTGCTCGAAAAAGAGAAGAACTTCGATCTGTTGTTCTAAAGACTCTAGAGACAGAATATTCTGGTAGATTATCTGAAAGAAAGCAAAGACTTCGTGACCGCTTTGATATTAGTTTTCAACAAACAGTAGACGATATTGAAGCGGGATTGACTAGACAGATTGAGGGTGAATTAGATCGTCGAATTGAACATCAGTTCGAAACTTATCGTCTTCAAAGAGAAGCTGAAATTGGAAGTCAACTTGCTCGATTCCGTCATGACCGTGAAAATGAATTAAGAAATGAGATGGAGGAGGATCATGAAACTCGTAGAACAAATTGGGTTGAGCAGATTGAAGCTGAGTATTCTACCAGAGAAGAAGCAACAAAACGACAAATAATGGCTGAAATTGACGCCCGTCTTAGAAATGAAAGAATTTCATTAGAGACTTCATTAGACTTAGTACGACAGGAGACTGCCTTGGATTTGGAAGTTGAAATGGAACAACGTTTAGGCGAGTTTAGAGAACGAAAAGAGCGTGAAGTTGTTGAACAATTAGAGCGTCAAATGTCTAAGCGTGAAGAAATAATGAGAAACAAGGCTCTCATTGAAGTAAGACGAAGAGAAGCTGAAATGCGTGCTGAAATTGAAGCCGCGTTAGCCGTTAAGCGTCAAGAAATTAAGGAGAGATTGGCAACTCTCGAAGCACGTTCCGATGAATTTAAGCAATTAGCAGAAGATAGACTAAGAAAGGATATTGAAAAAGATTTGATTTCAGACGAAGATCTAGAAAGAGAAGCACTAGTTGCTCAGTTTGAATCTAAAGAAGAAGCATCAGAACAAGATGCTCTTCTTGCTAAGCGAGAAGCATGGATGGGTGCCTTAGGAACAGCTCGTTCCCAAACACCATCTGGAGCAGCTGGTACCCTAGGATTAGGTACTCAGAATCAAGGTCTAGGGAGTCAACCTACTGGTCTTGGAGCGGCAGCGATGACAGGTCTCAATGTCCCTGGACAATCAATGCCACTGGGAGGAGGTTTAGCAGCACCCGTTCGTACACCAATTGGGCAATCACGTCCAATGACTGCACTTGGTGCAGCCGCTGCTCAGAAAGACGTACCTACTTCTCTTGGAACTCGCCCTCTTGGTCAATCTGCTCCTTTAGCTCCTACAAGATCTCCAATCGGAGGAACTTCAGCTCCTTTGGGTGCTCCTCAAGCAGATACTCCTGGATTTTTAGGAACCAAATCTGTAGTTAAACCGATTCAACCAAAAGAATCTGAATTAGAATCGATAGAGGAATCAGAGGAAGAACAAGAACAAGAACAAGAAGAAGAATCTGATATAGTTTCTGAAGAATCAATATCAGTTCCTCCAGGTGGAGGTAAAATGATTCGAAGCGGAGGACCATCAGTCAAATCTCCTCCGGTAAAAGGACCTCCAGGAGGTGGACGAATGGTACGTCAACCAGTTTCATCGTCCCAAGTAAAGGGTCCGCCTGTACGTAAGACGATTCAACCTGAATTAGTTCAGCCAGAGATTGATGAAAATAATCTAGCAAAGTTAGTACCTGCTTCAGATAGACGTCTACTTACACCTATTTCAGAGGGAGACACAGCATCGATAAAACCAGTAAAAACTCTACAACCAGTAGATAATGATGAGAATTCAAAGACGAGTTCTATTCGACCTGTTAAGGTAATGAAGATAGCATCTTCTGAAGAAGAGTAATTTATCCATTAATCCGCCGGATTCATAGGCGGGGGATGCCTTCGATGTCCATGCGCAATTGGTCTAAGTGCATTCTAACCGTCGCGATTCTCTTTATTTCAATCACAATTCCTTCTGTTGATGGTGCTGCAGGTGACCTAGGGTTTGCTGAAGATGTAGAGACACTTTCAGGTTCATCAATTGGATGGGCAGACCTTGGAAATGGAGATGTTGCTATTGTAAATGAAAGTGGAAATATTACTGCAATTAAAGTAACTGGTAACCAAGCGGGGCAAATTCTTTGGACAGGAATTCTGAATGTTACTGCACTTTCTATGGCCTATAGTTCAGCTGATGGACTTATCGCTGTTGGTCATCAAGGTGGTGCTGTGATATATTCTACAGTTTTTGAGGCAATAATTTACTCTATTTCTCGTGGTCCTGTAGACTCATTAGATTTTGATCCAGGGGGAGATCTTTGGCTTTCAGACCGTTCTTCAAAAAATGCTATTGAGTATAGTGACGGTGTCTCCACAGGAGCAGAAACTACTGCACACAGTATAGGCATATCATCTGTTGAGGTAACTCCTCAAGGAAATGTTGTTACTGGTGGAAAGGATAGATCTGTAAGGGTTCATGCTAATGATGGGTCTTTGATAGGAGTTTTAGCAGAACCAAATGCGGAAGTAACTTCTATGATGGGAGATACTAATGGTCAATTACACACAGTTACCAAAGACGGCCAATATTTGGTATATGACTCATCAAATTGGACCATGTTAGTTTCTTTCACCCCTAGCCCTCCTACTGAGTTGATTGGGATATTTGATTCTGGAGTAGATTCAATTTCTCTAGCAGGTTCTAATGGCTTATTTCACCTTATTAATCGTTCAACTGGTATTCAAATACAAGCTTTATCTCAAGGAAATGGAGAGATTGTAGGGATCTTAGATGGAGAAGGGACATCATTGGTAGTTCTAATGTCATTTGCTAGTTCAACTGATGTTTTATTGTTTGATATTGATAGTGATGGCGACAATGTAGTTGATTCTCTTGATGCATTCCCACAGGATTCTTCTCAGACATCAGATAGAGATGGAGATGGATATGGTGATTCAGAATCAGGAAATCAATCAGATAGTTTCCCTGATGACTCTACTCAATGGGAAGATTCTGATCAAGATGGATTCGGAGACAATGCTCAAGGAAATAACCCCGATTTATTCCCTTCTAATCCGGATCAACACCAAGATAGTGATGGAGATGGTTATGGTGATGCAAGCTATGGTCAAGATGGCGATAGTTTTCCTGATGATTCATCCCAATGGGCAGATTCCGATGGTGATGGATTCGGAGATAACTTAGAAGGAACTGACCCTGATGCTTGTCCAGATGTGAGCGGCTCTTCTACTGAAGACAGATTAGGTTGTCCTGATTTAGACGGAGATGGTTGGTCTGACGAAGGTGACGCATTTTCTTCTGAGCCTACTCAATGGATGGATACTGATGGCGATGGATATGGAGATGCCCAACTAGGATTTAGGGGTGACGGATGTACTAATGAAGCCGGAACTAGTACCCGATACTTACTTTATGATCCGGTAGAAGATAGAGTTCAGACTGTTTCTACTTATGGTTGCCCAGATACTGATGATGATAGTTATGCTGACGAATCTGAAGCATATTGGGATGCAACTAATTGCCCAGATTCGCTAGTTGGCAACTCTACAGAATGGTTGGATGAAGATAGAGACTGTTGGGGTTCTAATTCTGACTATGACGATAGTGAATTCAATATTCAAACAATAGATGATTATTGTGATAGAAATGAAAATGATTCAGTATGTCTTTCGTTGATAGTTGTAGATCCTACTCCTGTACAAGATATTAATCAGGAGGAAGATATAGATTTAGCAGCTCAATTAATTTCCTTTGCTCCTATTGGCGCTGGTATTGCATTAGTAATGTTACTAGCTATTGGTATTCTTTCGCTTGTTGGACGAAAGGTAGGTAAGAAGTCTGAAACCGTGGAAGAGAAATATACTCGCCGTGGGGCTACTAAAGAAATTGAAACTGGTTCAGTAGAACAATTTGGTGGAATTATTGAAGATGAAAAGTGGGATGATGATGTTGCATCATTACTTGATCTAAGTGAAACTTCAGAAGAAGAAGGTTCTATGAATTCGACCGATGAACCAGAACAAGGTAAGCAAAGAGACCCAATTGATATTGAACCGAGTGATGATCAATCTGATGAAGAAACATCAGATGTAGATGATGGTTCTGGAAATTGGGAATCTGCCCAGGAAGGTTGGCAAGTGTATCAGAATTCTGATCAGGAAACCTCAGAAGTTCCTGAGGGACAACCACTGGCTGAACAGTCTGCTCCATCGGAGGCTCCTCCGTTACCTGAAGGTGGGTTACCCGATGGATGGACTATGGATCAATGGCGCTGGTATGGACATGAGTGGCTTGAGAAAAATAGTAAATAATACGAACTCAGTTGAAATTTACTGGTAAAATCATTCGAAGATTGTTTAATTCAGTTCCAGTCATTGGGTGACTTCCTGCTCTTCGACTTATCTCCATTAGGCCTCTTAGAACAAAATTCCAATCCTTTGATGTTGAATGTAACTCAATTTTTTCACATGCAGCTAAATGAAGCAGAGTTTCTTCATTACTGTTTGGAAAAAAGAGACCTCTAAGGATGACTGTTCCATTTATTTTGATAACTCTTGGTTGTCCACGCAAATTAATCACTCAATAAACCCAAAGCAGTTATTGTAGCATCAATATCTGTTTCATCTAAATTTGAAATACGTATTCTTAACGAATTGTGTTCTTCTTTCAATCGATTAAGTCGGTATTCTTTCAAAACTGATTTTAGAAGATCATCAATACTTTTCACACCTTCCATTGCTCTTAACGAATTAAGGCGTCTTCGGACTTCGAATGAAACTGAAACTGATGTCATGTCTGGTGAACCCATGGTTCAAAACAGACCTCCACGAACATAGGTATGACGGTGAAAATTTACAAAAGATGCCATTAATTGAGAATTTATTCAATTACCAATATCATCCCAGATATGTTCCGGATCACCTTGTTGAATTGCTTCTCTTCGAAGTACAGACTCAGGATTAATACCGAATTCTGCTCTTCTTTTCATTATTCTAAGATGCGATTCTTTGGCTAATGCCCAGTATTGTTTACTCCCTTTATTTCCTTTAGTTGGATTTTTTAATAATACGACAGGGGCCCCATCTTTAGGAGCCTCAGCAATTGACATTAATCTAGGAATCACAGTTTGAAACACATCTTCTCCGAAATGCTTCCTTACTTCTGATTCAACAAATTGAGATAATTTCGAACGTGGAGTATACATCGTCACAGCAATTCCAAATAATTTCAGATGATTATTCACTCGCCTCTGGATTAAACGAATGGAATTCATTAGTTGACTCATTCCTTCTAATGCATAGTATTCTGCTTGAACTGGAACGAGAATCCAATTAGCTGCTGCTAATGCATTTATTGTCAATAAACCAAG
>DAPV01000052.1 GCA_002502625.1 Euryarchaeota archaeon UBA125 | reverse complement strand
TCGTGAGACAGGTTTGTTGCTTGGCGGTTGTGGCGTGATGCCTGATCGGAAGGGCCGTTTAGTACGAGAGGAACGATGGCTCGGAGTCACTAGTTTACCAGTTGTCCGGCAGGGCAATGCTGGGTAGCCACACTCCAATGGATAAGAGCTGAAAGCATCTAAGCTCGAAGCCAGCCGAAAGACGAGGCATCTCAGGGAACTCGTAAAAGACGAGATTGATAGAATGCGGGTGTAAGCACCGAGGCAACGAGGTGTTCAGCCCAGCATCACTAACATCCCGGTATGCATCCTTTTTTCCAACACCGCTCCTGTGTGAGCCCTCTGTTCAACAGCGATATGCCGATCATATTCAATCAAGATTGTTCACGACCATAGCGAAGGGGTATACCCGGTCCCATACCGAACCCGGAAGTCAAGCCCTTCTGCGTCGTATACTGTACTGTGGTGCGAAAGCCCACGGGAAATTGCGTCGTTGTGACATTCTTTGATTCGATCTCGGTCGCCTTCGGGCGGCTGGGATCACTTCCCCGCATTCCGGACCTTTTCATTTCGAATAGGTCCACTTTTTCTTCAATAGGCGGTAGCCTCAAAGGTGACTTATTGAAGCCGAGAACGATACTATGTCCATTAGCACAGGAGATGTCATGGGACATTCACTTGTTGGCGTTCATTTAGCGCCTATTGGTGATGTTTTGTTTGCCCCATTTGGTGTCCCTCAAGATGAATTAGATCCATTTGCTGAAGCTTTTGGATTAGAGCCTGTTAAGATTTCGATTGGAGGTTCTTCCTTGGTTGGTTCACTTCTTGCTGGCACTAAGAAAGGTATAGCAGTTGCAGATATAGCCTCTAAGGATGATATTGATCTTTTACTAAGTTATACTGAAGCTGTTGTAGTTATGGAGAGTGGAGTAAATGCCGCTGGTAATCTAATATGTGCTACTGAAAAAGGTGCAATAGTTAGTCGTTCAGTGCCCGAAGATGGTGTTTCTGCAATTTCAGAAATTCTACAGGTACCTGCTCAGAGAACTACTGTCGCCGGAATGCACAACGTAGGTAGTCAATTGGTTGCTAATTCAAATGGAGCATTGGTTCATCCTGATGTTACTTCTGAAGAGGTTGAAATTATTGAATCAACATTGGGAGTCAAAGCCATGGTTGGAACTGTTTGTTTTGGTTCTCCTGAGGTAGGTAGTGGATGTGTTGTAAATGACAGTTTTGCGCTAGTTGGGGATGGAACGACAGGACCTGAATTGAATAGAATTGAAGATGCTCTTGGTTTAATCTAAAATTTCAAAAATTTTATTTTTTTAAAACTTGATTCAAAAAATTTCAACACGAATCTTCATTGATTGATTTGTCACAGGGTGGCACATGGGCGAGTTGTTATATTCGGGTAAAGTGAAACAGGTTTGGAGTACAGAAGATCCAGATATTATTGAATTTCGATATACTGATCAAATATCAGTCTTTGATCAGATTATTCCTTCATTAATTCCTAGAAAAGGAGAATCTCTCAATCGTTCATCATGCCACTGGTTGAAAATGGTAGAAGATGCAGGGATTTGTAAAACACATATGATTGAGATGACTGCTCCCGATAGAGTTAGAGCACGCCGTTTTGAAGTTATTAGGGAACCTGGAGCGATTCCACAAGATATGGAAAATGTGTTTGTTCCATTAGAAGTGATTTGTCGACATCATCTGGCAGGCTCAGGGTGGAGGAGATACAAGAGAGGAGATGCATCTGCTGAAGAATTCGGTTTTCCTGCAGGTACAGAATTAGAAGAAGGAGTAAAACTCCCAGTTCCTTATCTAGAAGTTTCTACAAAATTTGAAGCATTTGATAGACTATTAGACCGTGAAGAAGCTTTACAAATATCTAATCTTCGTGAAGATGAATTTGATGAAATTTTACGACTGGTTTTATTGATTGATGGATTAATTGAAACAGAAGTTTCGAAGAGAGGTTTGATTCATGTCGATGGAAAGAAAGAATTCGCCTTAGGTACAGGGAGAGTACCTGTTTTAGTGGATAGCTTCGGAACTCTTGACGAAGATAGATGGTGGGATTTACCTGCATATCAGAATGGGGAAGTTGTACAATTGTCTAAGGAATTTGTCCGATCTCACTACATTGAATCGGGTCATCATAAGGAATTGTATGATGCTCGTTCAGCTGGAGCAGATGAACCACCAATTCCTGCATTACCTCAGTCAGTAATTGACGATACTGCTGAGTTATATGCATCAATGTTTGAAAGATTAACTGGTAAATCGTTCTAATCATCTGTGTTCTCTAAGCATTACTCCACATTTGCGTGATTCTGCCTTTCTTAAGAGAAGAAGCAACAAACGAATAATCTCTGCAACTCCTCCATCTAATGGCTCTTTTTGGTCAATTTTCCATTCTTTAGATAGTAAATTCTTTTTCAATTCAATGACTTCTACACCCGAAATAGCACCTCGAATTATAGTTCCACCGTTACCAGTTTCACATGGATGATTTTCAAATCTACTTGAAAGTGAATTTAGAAGAAATGTCAATCGATTATTACCACTATTTGGAATAATAAATTCACAAATATATTGTATTGGAGAATATTCCCCAGGTATCCTCCCAAATGCTTCTCTGTTAATGCCAGTATCATCTAGTTGTCTTCGTAATTTTCCTTCTGAATCTTGATCTATCATTAAGACAAAGAACAAATTCGCAGGATCAATCTCTGTGTTGTCATTAACATGATGTTTCCATCGCATAGATATGTCTACAGGAGCGTTTTCAGGTGATTTGGGCATAGATGCACACCATTCTGCCATTGCCATAGGATTAACGTCGAGGATAGGATCTAGAGTGATGAAGATTTTATTCATTTTCATCGTCTCCTGCTAGCTCTTTTTTCTCTGCGATATTCTAATTCGATTAATTTCCTTTCAAAAGGATCAGTAACTCCTTCTAAACGTTGACTCAATTCATCTTGCACGACTACTGGTTTTACCTCTTGTATAGGTTCATCGATTTCTTCAATGATTTCTATAATTTCATCATCATGATTCTGCTCATTGATTTCATTTTCTTCTAAGTGAATCGAATCATCTTCATGTTCTGATTCAAAATTTGTCTCAGATTTAGATGCTTTTTGTCGAGAATTTTTTCTAGATTCTCGAGAATCTTTCTTTCTATTTCTGAGTTTTTTATCTTCTGGATTTGTGAATCCAATAGCCCACAGAATTAGAATGATGACTAATGCTGCTCCAGCTCCAGCTAATGCATTTTGAGTGTTGGCATCAAGGCCTGTTTCACCACTTACGATTAGACTTCTTTCATTATCTTCAGAATTAGAATCGACTTCCCATGGTGATGAACATCCAATAGTAGCAGTAATCTGATCTCCGTCGTTGATTGAACTTGGAATCAATACTTCGACCGTTGGATTTAGCAATCCACCCATATCTATGTCTTGAGTTAACATCCAATCTCCTGACGAATAAGTGACTGTACATCGAACATTTTCAATTTTTGATTTGTTGGTCCTAGTAGTTGTTAATGAAATCTTTCGATTTTCCCCTATGCCATTTATTTCAAATTGTGAAATACCAATATTCCAATCTGTATCTCTAATGTCATATTCTTTTGTTGATGTTTCGATAATTATTCCATTTCTGTCATGAACTGTAACAGTATAACTTCGAGTTCCAACATCGGGTGTCCAACTAGCATTTGAGAAAATTGTTACAATAGAGTCTTCCACTGCAATTCCAGTCTCTACATGTATCAATAATCCTTTATCATCAGTAATCATTAGTGTATATGCCATCTCTACACTGCCATTACTGATGACGCATATAGATTCAATCATTGAATTATTCATTGATGAAGTACAAGATGTCGTTCTAAAATTAGGGGATTCGCTGAATACTATGGCTGAAAGTTCAGAGTTACCTAGTTTAATTCCAAGGCTTTGCGACTGTTCTATGTTATATGACCAATTTTGTCCGTCAGCTATTAGTGTAGATCCTCCAATAATTCGTGGTGAATCTCCTGATTGTTGACCGTAAAAAGAAAACGTGGAGATATCTCCTTCTAATCCTACAATGACTGGTGAATTCGACCATGACCTTTCTGAACGAATGGGATTCAATTGTTTTTCACGTTGTATTCCTGCTTCATCAGTAGTGCGAACTGTAATTGTTGGAGGTGAAAGTCCCTCATCATTGGGTGGGATTAAATTGATTGGAATACCTCGAGTTTCCCCGATTGAAAGATGTATAACTTCAGGGTATGATAAGTTCCATCCATTTCCTCCTCCAATAACTTGTAGATTGATTGAAGTGGGAGCATTTCCTTCATTTGTTACCCACAACAACGGAAATCCACCCTCATTAGTGACATGCCAATTTGAGTCGCCTTCCAAAGTGTGGTTTCTCAAAGCATCAACACGGACTGGGAAAGTTGCTGTCGACCACCCACTTCCATCACCATTTCGAAGAATGATGTTTAGTTGAACTGCTTGTCCTGCAATTGCTGTAGAAGGTGGGGTAATGTTCAATTCTAAAATTCCGGATTGGCCAGGTTCTAATATTCCAGGTGTATTTTCTACACTTACATTCCAGCCAATAGTTCCTGAAACGTATGTGTTTACATAAGGTTCAGCTGGTAAATTTCCAGTTTGAACAATTGTCATGGAAATTATTTCACCATAGGGAGAAATATCTAGGTCTACACCAGAGGCTATCACTTTCCAACTAGGTGTATGAATTACTTCAATAGTATGTGATGGGGCATCTATGCTAACTAAATCTCCCGCTATTGCTTGCCAGTCGATTGTAAGGATGGTTCCATTCCATGCATCATAGGGAATTGTAACGTTCAAGGCTAATGTCTGATTTCCCCCAACATCAATTATTTCTGAATCATCGCCTGCAACTATCCATGGAGAAGCAGGATCATTTCCGAATGGAGATATAGATGAAGTGGCAGTTAGATTCAACGTATCATCGTGGTTTCCAGTATTAATTACTCGAATTGGAATATTGAGAGTTTCACCAGGTAAGCCAAAAATTCGAGTTCCATTTTCTCCATCTTGATGGAAAGGAAAGTTCTCATTACTAATCTCATATGACCATTGATGATCTTGTTGGACCTCATAGACTCCAATGATCGAATCAGAGATACTCGTATTTCCAAGAGATAACATCTCCCACTTGATAGTAAATGGAATTCTAGCAGGTGTTCCAGCAGGTGCTTCTATGCTGGCTGATAAGGTCATAGAAGAACCAGGGGATAATGTGACAGTTGAAATAGGGAATGAGATATCTATTTCATCATAATTTGTTAGATTTCCATCATCAATAACACTTCCATAAAGCGCATATGTGTCTTCCCCATTACCTGAATTTTCAAAGGAAATAATCGTAGAATAAGGCGTTTCAGTTTGAATCATATTTGTTTCAGTAAATTCGCCTGAGGGATCATTTGGGTTGCCGATCGATGCTCTATGTTCTTGTAACACTTCCAAACTAAGATTAAGATCGGCATGAGTTTGATTTTCTTCTGTGATAGAGAAAATATGTGTAGTAGGGATTGCATTTGCAGGCAGATCTAAGAAAATACTTCCACTAAACGAATTAGTTGAAGATTGTGCAAAAAGACTGTCTCCAATAATTTCTAAATCTCCAGTACTAGATATTATCCAATCTGTTTGAATTGAAAGTCCACCATTGGCTAAATCCCATTCCATTTCTTGATCTCCTGAATCAAAAATCCCTTCAATTTGCCATTCAATTCCCTGTAAGGGTACAGTTCTATGGTGGGATGGGATGGCAACTACATTACTTGCAATAAAATCAACATTCACTTGTTCACATTCTCGTTCTAGTCCCGAACCTATACAAATTTCAACAGTTGAACTGACAGTATCTCCTAATGGTGTACTAGAAGGAACTGCAATCTCTACAGATAGAATTTTTATTTCACCCGGTCCTAATGTGATTGATGTAATTGTGTTGCCTATTGGTGAAGATAAGGTCATTCCATTTCCCCATGCAGTATTTCCATATGTGATGCCAGTATCTGTTTCTGCTGCATTACCAAGATTTTCAATGAGTAACCATGCATGTGCTGTTGACCCTGGAATCCCCCATCCAGTAGTCTGAGCGATACCCATCGGCCCTCGTAAAGAAATTCCCCTTGTTCTATTGGCTTCGATTGGGATAATTATGGAACTTGTGGAGTTAGGAGATTCATTCGGGGTTAAGGAAAGAGAAATGCTGCCTCTATCTGAACCAAGAGCATCGGATGGTGCAGTAATTCGGAGAGTTGGAGTCCAATCTTCTCCTGAGTCAATAGTGATGTTTTGTAAAGAGGTTAGTGGATTCACAGTCCAATTTTCAGGTAATTCACTTGAATCAACTTGCATAGTCCAAGTAGCATCATTTTTACCTGTATTAGTAACTAAAAGTTCTATATCTTCACTAGAACCTGGATCTATTCTGATCAGTCCTCCAGATGATACAACGGAAATTGCATATGGTTCAACAATAGTTAAACTTCGATTTTGTTGATTATTATCAACTCTACTTTCAGTTAAATTTTGCATCGGATCGATAACCATGCTGAATGAGTGAGTTCCTAGACCTCCTGACCAATCAACATTTATTGATCCAAAATTACCATTTCCTGTTGGACCGACGGGGTCCATTGCAGGTATTCTATCTCTCCCAATCTCCATTCCATCTGCATATAGAATCACATCAACGTCTTTGTCAGTTGCGATAGTTCCCACATTTTCAACATAGGCAGTTATTGTAGTCATTTCATCTGGATCTGGATAAGTTGGGTTGAATTCAATTCCACTTCCATCTAAGAATGGTCGAATATCTGCAGCTGCATGGGAAATTACCAGGTCTCCAATGACAATATCTAGAAGTGCATCTCCATCTACATCCGCTAAAGCAGCAGACGACCATAAACGAGTTTGAACTTCAAGATCGTCTTCCCATTCTAATGAAATTGCGACACTAGTCCCCTCATCGCCATCATATGCGAAGATAGATCTTCCATATGGTACAAGAATTTCTGGCTCTCCTGCTCCATCTAGATCCATCCAAAAAGGCGGAGCAACTGCAATCTCATCATTTGGAGTTCCGCTTGATGCCTCTAATGTTCTATACCATCTTTGAACGGGACTACTTTGTGAAACATCATGGCATCCTACCATTGCATCTCTACTTGTAGTGTCAGATCGCCAAGTAACCCAACATACTCTATCGTCTAATCCATCATTATCTGAATCTAAAATTAATGGGGGTGCGTCTGCATAACCGTCACGAGCATTAAACGACCAAATTTCAGATGCACTTGTTGCTTCAATAGCGATGAATTCTGCACCATCTGTAACTCCGTTGCCCCCTAAGTCTGTAGGGATTGTGAGAATTAATTCTGGTGCCTCATCAGAATCCAATTGTGCCACGACAGGACCCGGTAGGCGGATTCTTGGAGAGTCAGATGCGCCTCCATCTAGATTGCCTAAAGATGAACCTCCAGACCAAGCTGATGCTCCGGTTTCTCCGTCTAATCTCCAAGCCCACATCAATCCATCATCATTTTCTATTGTTGTAAAGAATACAGCAGCACTATCTGCTCCAAGAACTGCAAAAGTCAGATCAGAAGGATGAGAGCCGGATTCAATTTCCGCTCTCCAATTTTCTTCAGGGGCGCCAGTAATGGGAAGTGAAAGGGAGATGATTACAGGGGTATTTGTAGATTCAGAAATAGCTGGGATCGCAATTTCTGGATTGCCATCAAGGTCTAAATCTGCAACAACGGGTTGAGCAGTAGGGTGATGATCTCCTGTAATTCCTGAGGTATAGGCTCCTTGAGAGTGTTCTAAGCTCAATAATTCATCGTCCCATGACCACAATTTTTGGCTAGAATGTGTGCCGCTAGCAATCCACCCTGTTGCAGTACATTCTAATTCTGGAGTCCATAATTGAACATTTAGAGAGCCCTGGGAGTCAAAAATTACGATAACCTCTGGTTTTCCATCGTCATCAATATCTGCAACAATTGGACCTGCTTTCATTGGACGTGTTTCGCCTAGATCCTCTTCCCATGCAACTACTGCATCTTCTCCTTCTATAATTCGTAAAATAGAATGGTCATTTCCTCCGACACTAATTGTTTGAACAATTACGGGGAAAAGTGAAGATCCTCCACATTCTTCATTATGGCCTTCTGGGGAACTTATTGATTGAGAAAAATTTCCGATTACAGTAGAAAGCGATGGTGTTCCGATTGGATCAGAAGATAATTTCCAGTTTATGATTGGATCGAGAATAGATCCTAGTGTTTCTGCTTCACTTGGAGCTCCATCTCCTGCTCCCCCATCAGCAGCATGTGCTGGTGGAGTTTGTCTTCTATCAGGTCCTCCTCCAAATTGACCCCAGGGTTGTTCAGGATTCCATGGATCTGCATCTCGAGCACTGGAAATAGCAGGTTTTTCTTCCGCTTCAAATTCATATTCAATTTGAGACCAAGGTACCAAAATTAGGGCTACAATAACGAGTACTGAAAATCTCGCTTTTACAGTGTTGTTCACAACGTTCCCTCACTAATCTAAACGAATGTACATACCAGACCACTTCAACGTTTGGCGAAGTAGGTTGCAAATCATGGTGAATCGAAGACCAGTTAGTTTTCTCCAAGACCTAATTTGTGGATTATCCGGGTAGGCTTAAATGGAGGTCGAAGTTCGAACGTTTGTACTTCTCCTCTTGAGGCGTTGCCGATGATGGACGAGCAGGGTTTTTCCCTCTCGTTCTCATTAGCGCTGACAGAGGGAAGTTGGAGGCATAAAGATGTATTACATCATTGAGAAAGAAGACACTATTCGTATTCCCCCAGAGTATATGCACTTGACAGATTCTCTTGAACAAACAATCAATATTCTGGCATTGAACGCTTTTGAAGGTAGATATGATCCTGATTCTGAGGATTTCATCTTACTCACATTCGATCATCAGGTTGTTGGTAGAGGAAGAGTCATTCATGGTGATGGAGCAATTTACCAAAATGTTCGATATCAAGCATTGATGTTTTCTATGGATCAAGGAGAAGTAGTAGACGGTAAAATTCAGAAGGTAAATGAATTTGGAGCATTCGTTTTAATCGGACCAACCGAAGCACTATTGCACAAGTCTCAGATCTTTGAAGAGCCTGTAAACGTAGAAATGTCACAAGGAATTGCTCGAATTATTGGTGCTCAATCCGGTAGATATATCGGCGAATCAAGCCACATCAGAGCTAGGATTGTTTCTAAATCAATTAACCACAACGATCCACGAAGTAGTAAGATTGGATTGAATTGTAAACAACCTGGTCTTGGAGCATATGAATGGTTACAGGAGGATGCTTGATATGGTAACAATTCCTTTCGCATGTGCTGAATGTAATGCTATTTTATCAGATGACCAAGATCAGTGCAACCATTGTCCAACATCCCCCGTTTCTAGAGATTGGCAAGGATTAGTCATTGTTTTCAATCCTGAGATGTCAGAAGTTGGAAAAAGAATGGGTGTAACTCGAGCCGGAAGTTATGCTCTGAAGGTGAACGTACGTTAGGTGATTTGATGAATATTGACAACAGAATCGACAATGAAATCCTAGAGCGTGTGGAACTCCATTTCACAGTGGATCATCCGAAAGCTCCTACTCCGAGCCTTCGTCAGTTGATTGAGATGGTGAATCGTATGGAACCCGGCTCTATCAAATCTCAAACCTATATTATGGAAGTAAATTCACGTTTTGGCCGTTCATCAACTACTGGAGTTGCTCACGTATATTCTAACACTGAAGCGGCAGAAAACACAGTTCCTACTTATGTTAAAGATAGACACGTTCGACGTGGTGCACATTCTGAACCTGTTGAAGAAGAACCAGTTGAAGAAAAATCTGAAGATTCAGAAGCAGATGAGGAGGGATCCTAATGGGTGACAAGTGGCGTAATTCCAAGGTTGGCAAGTATGATGTCTCTAGCGGAGAACTTGTTCGAAAAGGTGAGTTCTGTCCTGACCCTACTTGTGGTCCAGGAATCTTCCTAGCAGTTCATGCCGATCGTGTTTCATGTGGTAGATGTGGATATACTAGAGGATTAAATGAAAATCTAGACTCTTCTAATTCTGAGGAAGAAGAATAATTCATAGAGAAAAATCGTGCCATTTTCCATCATTTGATATTACTCGTGGTTTTTCATTTTCATCTATCCAAAGTCCGATTTCATTTCTAGGAATGATATTTCTTTCCGAACCATCATGACGCCAACCAGTCCAAATCCAACCATTAATTGATTCTCGAGCAAAATTTACTGGACCAGGGGTTTTGTGAGTTGAAGTCAATTCAAAATTAGAATTTAATAGATGCAATTTTCGATTGTCTTCTAAAATTGCCCAAGAATTTTCTCCTCTCCATGTCCCTGTATTTTTTCCTTTGAAAGGTAATCTTCCACTATTGATTTCTTTACCCGTGTCTAATGAAAATATTACCCAAGATCCTCTATCATCGAATAAAATAAGATTTTTTTCGTCCAGATGTATTGATTGAGCATGAGTATCTAGATTGCCATTGTTATTTTCATTAGTTCTCCATGTAGCATTTACCCAAGGTTTAGGCCAATTTGGGATTTCAGTTCTCCAGATTTCTTTAGGCCCTTGGTCACTTGATTCTAAAAAATATACACCGCGATTCATAGACACGAAAGCAAATTTATTGAGATATGAAGATATAGCCAAAACTTCAGCATCTAAACTGTGAAGCCATAACTGAGTTTCGTGCCCAATAATTCCGTTTGAATTTTGTAATTCAGTTCTATTGGAATAGTTTGATTTCCAATTATTTTCAAGGAAATTCATTCCCCCCATTATTGAAACTCTTATTTCAGGATCCATCCAAGTAATTATTGCAATATTTTCACATTTTATTGCCTGCTGAATCGGAATCGGATAAG
>DAPV01000001.1 GCA_002502625.1 Euryarchaeota archaeon UBA125 | reverse complement strand
TTTTACCATGGTCGACATGTCCAACTAAACCAATGTTGACTTCTGGTTGACGAGGAAGTATCGCCAGGATCTACCCACTCCTCAATCACTCAGAGCCTTGGTCACCGGCTCCGAAGATATCGCCAAGAGGTCTTGAACCCTTCTTTACGACTGTGAGGTTGATTTGTCGTGTATCTGTAGAAATTGTATTTCCTCGAAGATTTCTTCTTCGTCGGATTCCTCCGTATTTGTAACGGTACACTTTTCCATTTTTCCTTACGTAGCGTTTTCCTTTGTATCCTACGCCTGGACCTACAAGAACTGCATTCACTCCGCCACCATGTAGGTCGCTACGCATTGGAGTACCTGTTTTGTCACTTCCACCAGTAACTTTCAGCGTATATCCTGTCATATCTTCATGAACATTTTCACCAGGTATTTCGTCTCCGATTTTTTTACCTAGTAATGCGTTGTAATTGTTACCTTCGACATCTGTTTGGTATGAGGGAGAATATGTTCGGACAGCGTCCTTTGCATTCTTTCTCTCCACTTTTGTAGTGGAATCATTTACGACGGCTTTGAACACTCGATCGTCGGCCATGGTACTCACTGCGTTTCGCCGACCATTGACCCCTATAAGAGCGGTTCGCTGCTGAAGAGTTCTAAAATTAACCAATACTGGCTCGATTTAGGTCTTTTTCTAATCTCTTTTCAACTGTTGCAGGGAGTATATTTGCAGCACGAATTAGAGTTGTTCTTCCACGTCCTTTTGGGGTATTGCTAGTCTCTGCATGGATAAATCCGACTTCTTCAAGACGTTTGATATATCCCCAAAATGAAGTATGTCCTCTTGATTCTTTTTCAAATTCTTCACATACAACATGATATAGGCGCTCAGCATCTCCACTTGTTACGGATTCTTCCCTTCGCAGACGGCGACATAATGCCAGTAAACACATTTTTTGATGTTCACTTAATCCATCGACCATATCTGGTTCGATTCCTGCTCCACGTGTGTTACTTGGTTCTACATGTTCAGGTGCAACTTCGTTTTCTCCCTTCTTTTCAGCTCGACGGATTGCACTTTCGAGAAGTTCAATGGCTAATCTCGCATCTCCTGTTTCTGCAGCAAATCCCGCGATTCTTGATTTCGCATCATCTCGAACACTTCCCTTTCTACATGCTGCAGAGGATCTCTGTTCAACAATTGCCCGCAATTCGTTTTCTTTGTATGGGTTAAGTTTGATACGATTACTTTGCCCGAATCTTGATTTCACTGCAGCTTCGAATAAATGTACCATTGGCTCTTGACTCACCAGAATTAGTGATAGGGTACCCACTTCTTCTCTCCCTTCGTCAATACGTAGAAGTTGATACAGTAGATCATCTCCCTCTCTCAATAGTAGTACACTTACCTCATCTAAGACAAGAAGCATGTGCTTGCCACTATTTTGTAGATTTCTACGAATACTTTGAATGATTTCTCCAGGGCTAAAACCTCTTTCAGGATGTCGATGATCTAGATTTTGAGCGATACGCTGTAGAACTTGAGATGTTGTAGGGTGATTCCTGCAGTTAATGTGCACTGGTAGTATACGTCGAGTATCTGAAAGATGTTTTTGCAAATCATCTGAGAATCGACGAACTATGGCGGTTTTCCCACTTCCAACCGGGCCAATTACAATCGCTCTTCCACTAAAGTTAGGGGATTCAATGCCCCTGAACATTGATGCAATTTCTCCAAGTGCATCATCTCTTCCAACTAATTCATTAGGTAACCAGTCAAATGAAAGAGGTTCAGGATCCATTAGGATTTTGCCTGCACCAATTCGGTCTAGGTAACCTGCCATGTAGATTGAAATTGCATTCTAACGTTCTTAGAGATATTGAGTATCTATGCACTTCGATTATATTCTTGTTATCTTTCGGAGAGGATGTGACAACTCTTGCTGAATACTATTCACGAGCATTCAGCTCAGAATTATTCTTCGGATTGAGGATGGTTATCAATATCGGTTCGCTATTGGTTATGTTATGGTTATTGGCGCTTGCTTATCTTGTATGGAGAGCCGATTCCAAATCTCTTCAAAATCGATTTATTGCGACTCTGCTCGCTGTTGAAGGATTCAAGTGCCTTTGGATTGCCTTAGATGTATTCCCTTTTATGCATGAATGGAATTCCTTCTGGGTTGTAGCATGGAAGATCAAATTTGACTTCTTTTTTTCTATGCAAATCGCTGCTATATTCCTCTACTTTTGTTTCCCTATCTATTACAAGATAAGAGGTCTTGGCTTCATGTATCGTCCAGGTTTGCAAAAACATGCATACTACTTACCTTTAGCCATCGGCATTGGTTTGTGGTTGATGATACAAGGGCTACCTCCATTTGCTGTTGATAATCTTTCATGGATAGAGTGCACTGCAAAGGGAACGGCCCCTATAGTTCATGAATTCTTAGGTACTTCTTCTGCAACTGCTGTAACCAGCGGAATTAGCACAACATTTCCTAACGGGTTATGTCCAGCTGCCCTAGATAACACACTTGGAGAAGAGCCGTTTGGGATATGGGCTATTGTATTCGCCCAAACACCAATATCTATTCTTGCCTTACTATTTATTCGCTCATCCATCAAGAAAAATTTGGAAAGTAATGATGTCCAAGATTTGGAAAGTAATAATGTCCAAGATAAGAATCAAATTTCGAAATCATTCTACATAGGATTCATAGGAAAAGTCATCGGCAGTATCTTGTTTTTCGTTACACTTCTCATTATTTTACCAATGCTAAATGGCGGAGTAGTTCCTAACTTCCAAGATGTAATATCCTGGAGGTATTCAGACCCCACGTTTATTGCACGATTCAAGTATTTCCTCTTTAATTTGACCTTCGCGTTCGGCCCTGCGGGTCTAGCATTTGAAGCTATGATGTTCGTTCATGCATCTCTTAAGGACTCAGTATTTGGAATCGATCAGAATTTGAGGAAGACATTTAGAAATGCTGTTTTCACTGGACTTGGAGCGTTCCTTTTCATTCTTGCAAGTGAGGTTATGGAGAATGTCCTAGGTTTCGGATTGGCAGGTGGTGTAATAGTTGGTGTGAGTTTACTTGCAGTTCGTAAGCCGGTTTTAGGAATAATTGATGGTTTCTCTGGACGTCTAATACCTTCACAATACACAGATGAAGAGATGGAATATCTCAATAATTACTCTAAATCGATTAGTGATGGACAAATGTC
>DAPV01000039.1 GCA_002502625.1 Euryarchaeota archaeon UBA125 | reverse complement strand
CACGTGATTTCCAGTCACGCGCAATACCAGGCTATGCGATCTCGGCAGCAATCGGTCCGAGACCCCTTTTGGTTTTCACGCTACCGCTTGTAGGACGCACGAAAATCCCGAGTATTTCTGTTCAGTATCGTCTTTGTTGGAACATTTGAGGAGGAGGTGGAACAACCATTGGCCGAGGCGCTCTCCTTCTTTGCCGTAATGTATTCATTGGCAATGGTGTTTGCCAAGGGTCTGGAGATACAGTTGGTCGAGAGCGAATTACTCTGACGAATAATACCATTGACAACAAAACCACAATTGCTGCTAAACTGTAAATCAACACATTTGTCCCAAACATATCTCTATGAGCATACATTCGTATATGAAGTACTGTAAATTACCATTGATGCAATTCTTGGAAGAAATTCTTTGAATATTTGTCCGTAGCGATTAAACCGAAGTCCCGATTCGTAGAGATGACGCCACTGTGGCTTAGGGGTATAGCGACGCCTTGGTAAGGCGTAGGTCGCGAGTTCAATTCTCGCCAGTGGCTCTCTTGGCATTTGTCATTTTTTGTTATAATCTGCATATCGAGAATGAACATTCTTGCAAGTTTATAGACTCTAAATATCGGGCGTTAGCCTTGAGGGATAACTCCCTCGGATGGGATAAAATGGCAATAACAGGTAAACATAAGAGTACACACAAAGGTGAGTCTATGGATGAATTACGTTCGGAAGTTGAAGAATTGCGTGAATTGGTGCATACACTTCTAACAATAATTATGCAAGAAGCAGATGGGATTCAGACTGGTGCTGCACCAATGATTCCAAATCATCCAAAGCGAAGATTCAGTATGTAGTCAATACAATACTGGCTCATCATCGTGCTGCCTCCAAAGGTACCAAACAGCACATGTTCTGTATGGTCTCCATATTTCTGCTCTTTCTAGTATTTCTGAGTCATTCATTTCTCTTTTTCCTTCTAATGCTTCAATTGACCGGATTACCCCTATATCTCCTAGGGGAAGGATGTCGGGTAAATGTAGAGAGAAAATCATTGCCATTTCAGATGTCCATGGTCCGACTCCCCAAATGTCAGTCATAATAGATTGAATTTCATTTTGGCTTTTTGAATCCCACTCAATTTGTCTTAGTAATTCAGCTGATTCGCATATTCCTTTTAATGTTCTAATTTTCATTCTAGATAATCCAACACTTCTCAATGATTCTTCATCTGAAACTAATACTTTAGATGAATCAAATTCACCTCCCAGAAAATGAATGAATCTAGACCAAATTGCATCTGCTGCTTTGGCAGAAATTTGTTGACCTACTACTGCATTGCACATTGTGATTACTACATCTCCTAGACCTTGGAGAGGTGGTTCTTCTACAGAATCAATAATTTCCGCTAAAATTGGGTCTACCTTTCTAAGATGTATTTTCGCCTCTTCCCACCACATAGGTGAGGTTGAAGGCGCGTCCATATTCACAAATTTCGCCGTTCCTTTGAAAACACTCGCCTATGTCCGCAGTCTATGGTCTCAGAGAAGAGTATACTAATTGCGGCGGTATTGGTATTTGTTGGATTCGTAGCAGTGTCAGTAGTTTTCGAAGATTTTGGGGTTACTACCGATGACGAAAGAATACAAGATGGGTGTCTAAATGGGCATGGCGCTGCTGTAACTCATGATCACGTTTATCTGGATATTTGGATTTCAGATGAAAATGGAGATCTGCAACAAATTGCGCCGTTAGAGAATGAAGGCGCAGGTACAACTGATGGATGTATGAAATTCGTCCATACTCATGATGCTAGGCCTTATGGAGAAGGTGCATCTGCACAGGAAGTCACAGCTTATCTCCACGTGGAGACTCCTTTCCAAATCAATATCTCAATGAAACATTGGTTCATGATTTGGGACGAAGAGTTCCCACAATCTTACGGAGATTGGGAACAAGTTGACGATACTCATGAGATTGTTGCCACAAGAAATGGAGAAGTAATCGAAGATTTTTGGAATGAACAATTGGATGGTCAATCGGATATTATTCGTTTAGAATATAGGCAGAAGTGATTATCCTTTTATTACTGCCAATGGCGATAGTTTCGCCACGGGTCTTGCAAGATTAGCGTTGTTCGTTAGCATGATTACTTCATCCACATTTTTGTATGCAGCAGGCGCTTCTTCAGCTATAATCGATGGAGTCCTCGCTCTTACCTCAATTCCTTTCGCTGAAAGTGAAGAAAGAAGATCTGCTGAATCGATACTTTCACGTGCAGCCTTTCTAGACATCCTTCTTCCTGCTCCATGGCATGATGATGCAAATGCACGGTTTGAACCACGTTGTGGTCCAGCCAAAACCCATGAAGATGTACCCATGTCTCCAGGAACCAATACAGGTTGTCCAATAGCTCCAAATTTTGACATAAGTTCCGAATGGTCTCCGCCTAAGGCTCTAGTGGCACCTTTACGATGCACACAGCATTTGCATGATTTGCCGTGAACAACATGATCCTCAATTTTTGCGATATTATGACTCACATCGTATACAACTTCTACATCTGCTTCTCTTCCTGTAATTTTTCGTAATGTCTTACGTAGCCTTTGAGTTAATGCTGATCGATTTGCAAATGCATAGTTTCCCGCAGCATGCATTGCATCAAGATATGCTGCACCTTCTTTGCTATGGATTGGTGCAGCAGCTAGTTGACGATCTGGTAATGAATAGCCCCAATGATCTGCAACCCATTCTCCTCCATCTTTTCGATATTGTTGTTCGATTCGATCTACATGTTCACTGCAAACTTGATGCCCTAATCCTCTTGATCCAGTATGTATCATTGCAGTTAATCCCCCTTCAACAAGTCCAAATGCTGAAGCAGCCTTTTCATCTACAACTTTGTCAACAATTTGTAATTCTAAGAAATGATTGCCACTTCCTAGTGTACCAAGAGCGCGTAATCCTCTCTGCATTGCACGTTCAGAGACCGCATATTCATCTGTTTCCAATAGTCCATAACTTTCGATTGAATGTAAATCTCGATCTTCTGCTAATCCTAAATCTACAGCTGCGGAGGCTCCTCCAGCGAGAATAGAACTTAGTTGAGTTTCATTGATGTTGACTCCGCCTTTGGATGAAGCTCCAGCGGGAATAGCATTGAAAATTCTACGTGCCCATTCTTTTCGTTCTTCGCCCTTTGGAACTTCCAAATCGATTGAAAGTAACCGTACTCCACAATTAATGTCGAATCCTACTCCACCTGGAGAAATCGCTCCTCCTTGTTCGCCTGCTTCAATATCAGTGGCTACAACACCTCCAATCGGAAATCCATACCCATAATGCCAATCAGCCATAGCCCATGCTTCTCCAACAATTCCAGGCATAGATGCAGTATTGACAACCTGTTGGGGAGATCTATCGTCAGCAAGATCGTTCCAGAGGTTTTGATCGGCGACCATCATCGCATCAACTTTCATCGAACCATGTTTTTTGATCCGTACAGTGGATTCATCCTCACGGATTGCATGTGCCTTCCATGATGGTTCGTCCATATGTTCTCCGCGTGTGACTGCCTTCATGTCAATTGCGGACATAATCGCACATCTCGGCTTGTTTGCAGGTTGGCTTGAAGTGCCGGGAGTGAGTCCGTGGGGTATCAGGGTGTAGACATGAGGTTCGGGGACATCGATTCTCCTTATTTCCATGAGAATGGTTTTGCTAGGAAAAAATGTCGAGTTTCAGACCTTTGGTTTTGGACTAGAGATCATGAAAGAACCACTAGCGGAGATACTGATGAAGACGAATATACCTTTATTGGAGCACCAATTGTAAAAGGATTCGATCAACGAGGTAAAGCATTGAAAGATGTGATGAGGGATACTTTCATTCAATTTTTTGAGAAGCGTTCACATACAGCAGTCGATCCTTATCCAATAATCGCTAGATGGAGAGACGACATCCATCTAACTATTGCTAGTATTGCAGATTTCCAACCTCATGTTACATCAGGAGAAGTACCTCCTCCTGCTAATCCTCTAACAATTTCTCAACCTTGTATTCGTTTGACTGATGTTGCAGCTGTTGGAAGATCAGGTCGTCATTTGACAACATTTGAAATGATGGCGCATCACTGTTTTAATCGGCCGGATGATGACGATGTTCATTATTGGATTGACGAAACTATTCGCTTTTGTGACGAATTATTTACTCAAGATTTGGGAATAGATCCTATGGAGATATCGTATGTCGAGAATCCATGGTCTGGTGGAGGAAATGCTGGCCCCGCAGTGGAAGTTATCGTAGGAGGACTAGAGTTAGCAACTCTTGTTTTCATGAATCTACAAGAAGATGAAGATGGAGGTGTGGAGATTAAAGGAATCAAATATAGTGAGATGCCCTTACAAATAATTGACACTGGTTATGGACTTGAGAGATTCTGTTGGGCTGCTGCAGGAACTCCGACAATCTATGAAGCGATTTATCCGGAAAGTGTATCATGGCTCCGTGAACTTTCATCATTTGATTCTAGACTAAATTCGCTTGGAGGAGTAGATGTCAATCTACTTCTTTCTGAATTGAGTCGTTTGGCAGGCATTCTAAATATTGATGTCGGAACAGATGTTGATAGTCTATACAATCGATTAATTGAACGATTATCCGAGAGACAGGTGTCTCTAACGGTAGATCAATTGAAATCCATTACAGAGCCATTGTCATCTATTTATGCAATTCCTGACCATATGCATGCTCTTTGCAATATGTTGGCGGATGGATTGGTTCCTTCCAATTCTAAAGCCGGATATCTGGCTAGAATGATAGCCAGAAGAACTTGTAGGATGAAAGACGATCTTGGACTCACAATCGGGTTAGAAGAAATTGGTGCTCATCATTTAGATGTAAATCTGACAAATACGGTCTCTGAAATGCAACGTGAGAATATTCTCACAATCTTACGGCTTGAGGAAGCACGTTACAGAGAGATGTTGAGAGCAGGAGAAGCTGCTGTACGAACTGCATTCAAAGACATTTCAAGAAATGCTGAAAATATTCCGTCTAAAATTTTATTTAAACTTGCTGAAGAGAGAGGATTACAACCTGAAATGGTAGTTAGTATCGCTAATGAATCGGGATGGTCTAATGTTTCGGTCCCTGTTGGATTTGCTGCTGAAATGGCTGCTAGACATGCTGAGCAAGCACGTGTTTTAGCCAAATCCAAATCAGAGTCTTCTTCGTCAATTTTCAACACATATTCGCCGACTGAGAGGATATATTACGAAGATACATCCCAAGTACAATTTGATGCTAATCTTGTAGGATGTTTACCTGTCCCTGAATCAATTAACATAGGTACTGAAGCCATAGGAGTTGCAACTCATGCGATTATTCTAGATCGTACTCTTTTCTATCCTGAAGGTGGAGGGCAATTAGCAGATCAAGGATTAATTTCATCCAATGGGAAATCTGTTAGAGTAATTGATACTCAATTGTCCAATGAGGTGGTACTTCACCTCACCGACGGACCGTTATCAGAAGGTTCTGTTCAAGGTGAATTAGATTGGAAACGAAGGAAGCAACTGATGGATCATCATACTGCTGTTCACATTGTAGGTGGTGCAGCAAGAGATGTATTGGGAAGACATGTCTGGCAAGCTGGTTCTAACAAAGGAGCTCGTTACGCACGATTAGATGTTACACATCATAGTAGATTAGATCGTAATGATTTAGATGCAATTGAAGATTTAGCAAACAGTGTTGTTGCATCTAGTCCAATAGTAGAGAAGATGGTTTTACCGAGAGCAGAAGCAGATGCTCGTTTCGGTTTTGAATTGTATCAAGGAGGGCCTCCAAAACATTCTGAAATTCGAGTCATAAAGATTGGAGAATTTGATGTTCAGGCATGTGGCGGTACACATCATGATGATGCAGGAATGGTAGATTATATTCGTGTAATACGTTCTACATTAGTTCAAGATGGTGTTGAAAGATTGCATATATTAGCAGGTTCAGCAGCAAGAGAACACGCAAAGAGTCAGGAAGATCTTCTCACAGGTGCAGCTGATGTTCTTGGAGTTCAACCTGAAGATTTACCTTCTGCGGTAACTCGTTTCTTCTCAGAATGGAAAGACCAGAAGAAGAGAATTGAATCATTAGAAGCTGAAATAGTTCGATTAAGAACATCAGGAGGTGGAGGAGATACTTCAGATGTTGATGGTGTGAGGATTGTTGTAATGGAAGTTGATGGAGGAATGAAGCAAATGCAGGCCATGATTAAGGAACTAACACTAGATTCCTCTGTTCCTACTATCGCAGTACTTGGTAGTCGTGATGGTGGTGGAAAGTTACTCGTTGCCGTTACTGAAAACACTGTTGCTGCTGAGAGAGTAGATGCTTCTGCATTAATTCGAGAAATCGCTCCTCATATCTCAGGTGGAGGTGGAGGAAGACCAACTTATGCTCAAGCAGGAGGATCCAATA